>CALWNO010000012.1 GCA_944382785.1 uncultured Gemmiger sp.
CGGATGGACGCGAGGAACTGTTCGGCGCGGACGTTCAATTCCAGCATATGGTACACCCCCAAAAAACGAATTTGTGTTGTGTGAACGGGTCCCGGAACCGCCGGGCCGGGCAAAGCCATCTTACACCTTGATGCCGATGGCTTCGCGGATGTAACGGGTGATGCGGTCCTTGCCGGCGGAACCGCCGGTGGAGGGCACCGTGACCAGCAACGGGCCGCCTGCATTGCCCAGCACCGGGGCAAGCGCCTCCGGATAGGCTTCGGAGATCTTCTCGGTGACGAGGATCATGCCGATGTCCTTCTGTTGGGCAATGGACTTCAGCGCGGCGCGGACGTCGTCCTCACTGCGGGCGACGGTCCCCTCGATGCCGGCCAGGCGCAGGCCGTTCATGGCATCGGAGTTATCGCTGATAAGATAAAAGCGCATCGTTTACACCAGCTTGCTCAGGATCATGATGGAGATGACCAGGCCGTACAGAGCGATGGATTCGCCCAGGGCGACGAAGATCAGGCTCTTACCGAAGGTCTTGGGGTTTTCGCTGTTGGCGGCGATGGCAGCGGGAGCGCCGGCGGCAACAGCAATGCCGCCGCCGATGCCGGCCAGGCCGGTGGCCAGGGCAGCGGCAACCAGGCCGATGCTCAGGCTGGTGTTGTGCTCATTTTCGGGGCTGACTTCCTCGGAAGCGGAGGTCTGGGCGGTGGTGCTGGCGGTGTCGGTGCCTTCCGCGCTGGCGGCGAAGCAGCCGAAGCAGACCAGGGTAAAGACGATAAACAGAGAAGCGATCAGTTTACGAGCGTTGGTTTTCATGATAATACCCTCCTGTGATTGAACGGTTTGGTTGTATCCAAAAGACGGGGCTCACCGGTTGGCGGGCACTGTCAGGACGCATCGGTGGGAACGACGGTGGAGGCGTCGTTCAGGTCCAGAGCGCGGAACTTGTGGCCGCCGCCCTGATAGAAGCGGCTGAACATCTCGTAGAATTCCAGACGGATGCCCTGGATCGCGGACAGCAGCGCTTCCAGCGCGATGACCACGATGTTGCCCAGCACGACCACCACCGGGTTGGCGGGGGTGCCGGCCAGGGTAAAGACGACCATCATCATGCTGGCGTGGACGATGACAAAGGCGCCCACACGCAGGAAGGAGATGGTGTTGGACAGGTAGCTGAGCACGCTTTCCAGCAGTTCAAAGAAGTTCTGCATCAGGTAGCCGCTCCAGCCGTCGGCGGGTTTCCAGTCGGGGTCGCCGTTGACCAGAGGGGCCAGCACCCCTGCAAAGAGCAGGGCGGCCAGGCCCAGCACCAGCAGGATGGCGGCCAGCCACACCGGCATGAAGACGGTGGCGCCCATGAAGGCGCTGATCAGATCCACACCGGACACGTAGGTGATGACACCCACCACGCCGTTGGTGCCGAAGAGCACATCCCCGGTGTGGCCCTGCTTGGCCTGGGTGTAGATGTTCATGCCCATGGCGGCCAGCACCAGGACCACGCCGATGTAGACGGCGCACAGCAGGATGCCGGTGATGGATTCCATGACCGACACCGGCTTGCCGGGCAGGCCGATGGCCAGGTACAGCGGGTTGAGGACTTCCTCAAACCCGAAGACCGAGCCGTAGACGAAACCGGCCAGGGTGCTGGCGATGCCGCAGGGGATCATCAGGTGAAACAGCGGATTCTTTTTGACCTTCCACATAAACAGGCTGAATGCGGTGAGCACCAGCCCCTGCCCTACGTCCCCGAACATGATGCCGAAAAGTACGGTGAAGGTCACGGCGACGAAAGCGGTCACATCGGTTTCGTCATAGTTGGGCAGTCCGTACATCTCGACAAAGAACTCAAAAGGGCGGAAAAACCAGGCATTGCGCAGCTTGGTGGGCGGTGTATGGCGTCCGTGTTTGTCCGGATCGTCCACGGTGATGCGGATGCTGGGGATGGACTTGGCCAGCTCGGTGATCTCGGCGATCTGGGAGGCGGGGACCCAGCCCACACAGAAGAAGTGGGCGCCCTTGACGGCGGCGTACTGGCGCAGGCTGAACACCGCGGCGTTGTAGCGGGCGCCGCTGTAGATGGCCAGGACCTTTTCCAGGTTGTCCTGCCAGAGCTTGCGCAGCCGGTCGTCCAGGCTGTCGATGCTCTGCTGCACCACTTCCAGGTTTTCCCGGAAGTGCTCTACGATCTCCTCCGGGCTGCCGGCGGCGCCGGGCACCCGCAGAGGTTCAAAGAACAGCATGGAGAAGATGCCGTCGGTCTCCTGGGCCTTGCTGCGGGGGGTAAAGTAGACGCCCCAGTAGCCGTCAGCCGTCTGGCTGCAGGGCACGAAGAGGATGTAGGGATCGTCGGCGTAGTTGCTCATCAGCTTGTTGTAGCCGGCCTTGGGCAAAAAGCCGAACCGGACCTTCACATGCTTGCAGTTGCCGATGTCATCCACGTTGGCCTTCAGGCTCAGGAAATGGCTGTACTGATCGATGCCTTCGCGGCAGAGCTTCTGCTGTTCCAGCAGGCTGGACTTTTCGTCCCGCAGCGCGTCGATGCGCTGGGTCAGACCGTCCAGGAACTCCCGGGTATCGGGGTCCGCGGGGGTTTTCTGCGGAGCATCCTCCGGCAGGTCCTGGCCAACCTCCTTGGCCAGAGTCTGGACACGCTGCACCAGCGGCGTGTAGGGGTCCTCCTCATTCAGCGGGGCATAGCCCAGTGAGGCGGACATGTAGTCGGCGGCAGGCTCCAGTCCGAACCGTCCGTCCAGACAGCAGGCGCCCAAGAATTCGTCCAGGTGCGGCAGGGTGCCCTGCACATGGACAAGCTTCATGCGTTCGACCAAATCAACTCACCCTCCCTTTCTCGTTGTCTGCCCCCTGGCAGCCGACCAACATGGACAGCAGCTCATCGGCAGGCATGTGGTAATGAACGCCCTCGATAATATGATCAAGGTTTTGCACCTCGCACCGGGCCAGATAGATATAACACAACATGACCAGGCTGGGGTCGGTGGAAAAGCGCAGCCATTTGGCGCACCAGTCGTACCGGTACATCTGCAGTCCCTCTTTCAGGATGCGGTAGGTGTACCGCCGCAACGCGCGGCCGTAGCGGTTTTTGTCCAGCGCGGCGCGGAAGGCCTCAATGTCCTTGGCGCCCAGCATGGCGTTCCATTCCGCCTCGGTGAGGTTGGTGCAGTCCCGCCGGGCAGCGGCGTCCACCGCCGCCACCGACGCATTCATCCGGATCAGGCGGGCTGCGTTGGAGATGGCGGCTGCATCACACTCCAGCGCAATGAAGTCCCGCACCCCCGGCTCGGCGCCGGGGGCGGAAGGGCTCTGACCCTCCGGGGCAAGGGAGACCAGCGCCTTGTGGCGCCAGGTCTCCAGGAACGGTTCCGCATGGACCAGCAGCTTGGAACCCGCCGGCAGGTCGGCCAGGGGTGCCAGCATCTTCTGGTAAGGGGTGCCGGCCAGGGCGGCCAGCAGGCTCTTGGCGTCGGTCACCTTGGCCAGGGCGTACAGGTCCACCGTACAGCGCTGCTGCAGAAAGTCCGGCAGCTTGTACAGGTAGTCGCCCGGGCGCCCGGCGTCCAGACAGCGCAGGCAGGACAGAATTTCGTCCACCTCACAGCTGGTGGTGAAGTAGCCGTACACCAGATGACCGGAGGAAAGCTCATACCGGCACAGACTGTCGTACCGGTCGAAGATGGCCTGGCGCAGCAGAGCTTCCAGCTGGGCGCGGCGGGCCGTGGGCGGGTTGACGCTCTTGAGCGCTTCCTCATACATGGGCAGAGCCTTGAGTTCCACGGCCAGGGCCGACATGGTGCGGCAGGCGGCCAGGCGCTTGTAATCCGCCGTGGTCAGCCTGCGTCCGTACATGGCCCGGGCCTTGGCCAGGGCGGCGTTGCTGGCCCTGGTCTTCATGGGCAGCGGCAGCGGCAGCATCAGGCCTCACCCCCGGCACCCGTGCCGGCCAGCGCCCGGCGGCACAGTTCGTCCACCCATTGATCCCCACAGGCATCGGCCCGCTGCTGCAGATTCTGTTCCGCAGCAGCGCGGTTCTTGGCCAGTTCTTCCAGGGCGGCGGTGTTGGCATCGGACGCCTGTTTGGCAGCGGCCTCGGCGCGGGCCTTGCTGTCGGCAGCAGCCTGGGCCGCGATCTTGCGGCGCTGCTCCTCCAGCCCGGCCAGCCGGGCGGTGCGCTCGGCCTGCGCTTCATCGGCCGCCTTGCGCTGGGCGGCGTCCATGTCCAGGATCGCCTGCATCAATTCGTTCAAATCTTTCATCGTATCACCTCGAAAAGACGCCTGTGCGGTCTGTCGGCCCCGGCGCCGGCCGCAGCCGGATTTTTGCCGGGGAAACGTCGCGGCAAACTGCGTAAAGGAGGCTTCTTTGTCTCCGGTACGCGGTCTGCCGCTCGTTTTGTTATCACAAAATTGTCAAAAAAGCGGAAATGGGGCGGGCCTGCACCTGACGGTACAAGGCCGACGCCCCCATTGCCGCACGGTGAACATTTCAGCGCACTGCGGACGCCTCGGTTCTTTCCGGGCTCAATTATAGCACTCTGCCCAAAGATTGCAACCCCTTTTTGTGCAAGGCGTGAAACTGAACAAAAAAATGTGGTTTTTTGGTATTCCTCTTACGAAAAATTAAACAACTATTCAAATCTCTTCAATAAAGAAAGCCCGGCCAGCAAGCCGGGCTTTCGTCAAATTCACGGTTTTACCGCCGCCAGAATCACCACGCTGGTGGCGGGCAGCCCGATGGAGCCGGTCAGCACCGGCCCGAAAGGCACCGCCTGGGCCCGGCGGCCGTCGCACAGGGTGCGCCATTCCCCGCCAGGCAGGTTGATCTGCTGCACAGTGCGCTCGGGATTGTAGTAGACCACCAGCCGGTTGGGGGCGTCGTCCGACAGTTCGGGCACAAAGCCGATGAGCCACCCGGGCAGGGCCAGCAGCAAGGGGGCGGGCTGGGCGGCGTCGGTCAGGCCGGTGAGTTCCGGCCAGGTGCGCCGGATGTCCAGCAGCCCCGCGTAAAACTCCACCAGTTCCCCCATGCGGGCAGCCCGGGTCCAGTCCAGCACATTTTCCCGCAGGGGGCCCTTGTAGGTGTTGGGGTCCCCGTGCTTGGTGCGGGCGAATTCCTCCCCCGCCTGCCAGAAGGGCAATCCCTGGCAGGTCAGGCAGATGGCGGCGCACATCCGGTTCTGGGTGAGCAGGTCGCCGTCGAAGATATCGTAGGTATGGCGACCCGCCACCGCCTTGAGCTTATCCCACAGGGTGAGGTTGTCGTGGGCGGACACATACTGCACGATCTGTCCCGACGCTTGGGGATGCAGCCCCTCGGCCCCGTCCCGGTAGGCGCCCACCGCATGGAGCAGGGTATAGCCTGCCCCGGGGGCGCCGTTCACATACCCGGGGGAGCGGGCGTCAAAGACGCCCCCCTTCACCGTGTCCCGGGTGTTGTCGCAAAAGACGCCGATGCGGCTGTCCAGCCGGGGCAGGGCGTTCTTGTCCGCCGGGACAGCCCCCTTCTCCATACAGGTGGACCCGCCCTGCCAGGGTTCGCCGTACATCAGGATCTTTTTGCCCCCGGGCAGCGCGTCCAGGGCGGCACGGACGGCGTTCATGGTGTCCACATCATGCAGGGCCATGAGGTCGAAGCGGAATCCGTCCATGTGGTAGGCGGTAGCCCAGTAGACCACCGAGTCCACGATGTACTTGCGCACCATGGGGTGCTCGCTGGCCAGGTCGCAGCCGCAGCCGGAACCGTTGGTCAGCCGCCCGTCCGGGGTGCGGCGCAGCCAGTACCCGGGGACGATGCGCTCCATCCAGTTGTCGGCGTAGTAGGTGTGGTTGTACACCACATCCATGATGACTCCCAGCCCGGCCCTGTGCAGAGCGGCCACCATGGCCCGGCATTCCCGCACCCGGACCTCCCCGTGGAAGGGGTCAGTGGCATAGGAGCCTTCGGGGATGTTGTAGTTCAGGGGATCGTATCCCCAGTTATAGCCCCCGGCGCTCTCGTCCACCGTGGCAAAGTCGAAGATGGGCTGCAGCTGCACATGGCTGACCCCCAACCGCCGCAGATAGTTCAGGCAGGTGGGGTGTTCCCCCTCACAGTCCAGGGTGGAGTCCTCCTGGGTGAAGGCCAGGAACTTGCCCCGCCATTCGGGGCGGATACCGCTGTGCTCGTCGGCGGAAAAGTCCGCCACATGCACCTCCCACACACTGCGGGCGGCGGGATCGTCGGCCCGGGCGGGGCGGCGGTCAGCGGGCCAGTTGGCCGGCTGGGCAGCCGTAAGGTCCAACACCATCCCCCGCTGTCCGTTGCAGCCGCAGGCCCGGGCATAGGGGTCCACCGCCGTGGCGGTGTGGCCGTCGGCAAAGGTCAGCTCATACACATAATACTGCCCGGCCAGGTCGCCGCCCACGGTGGCCCGCCAGGTTCCCTGTTCCGCCGGGCGCAGGGGCACCGGGTCCAGTTCCCGGGCGCCGGGCTCGGCGTCGGTGCCGGTGGTGTACCGCCGCAGGGTGACCGAAGCCGCGGTGGGCGCCCACAGGGTGAAGGTCGTGGACCGCCTTGTGTACACCGCGCCCAGGTCGTTGCCGGTGTAGACCGGCAGGTCCTTCAGGTTCTGGTTCATAGGTGGTTTTCCTCCTCCGCACACGATTGACCGCCTGGGGCGGTCAACCTCATAGTATTAGAGTAACAGGAGTTTGTTCCGATTGCAAGGAAAACAAACAGGAACTTCTATCATATATCGCCGCCAAAAAACGGGCCGTTCCCGGAAAGGGAACGACCCGCAATGGCAATGCAGAAATCAGCCGCGCTGGTCCAGGGGCTTGTAGTCCCGGGTTTCCATGATGCTCTGGTAGGCGGGGCGGATGATCTTGTCCACGTTGACCAGCTCTTCCATGCGGTGGGCACTCCAGCCCACAATGCGGGCCACGGCAAAGATGGGGGTGTACAGCTCCACCGGAATGTCCAGCATGTTGTACACAAAGCCGCTGTAGAAGTCCACGTTGGTGGAAACGCCCTTGTAGATATGCCGCTTTTCGGCAATGACCTGGGGGGCCAGGCGCTCGATGGCGTTGTAGAAGTTGAAGTCCTCCTTGCGGCCCTTGGCTTCGGCCAGCTGCTGCACGAAGCCCTTGAAGACCACCGCACGGGGGTCGGACAGAGAGTAGACCGCGTGGCCCATGCCGTAGATCAGGCCCTTGCGGTCGAAGGCTTCCTTGTCCACGATCTTGCCCAGGTAGGCCTTGAGCTCGTCCTCGTCGGTGATGTCGTGCACGTTCTTGCGGATGTCCTGGCACATCTCCATGACCTTGATGTTGGCGCCGCCGTGTTTGGGGCCTTTCAGGCTGGACAGGGCCGCCGCCATGACCGAGTAGGTATCCGACCCGGAGGAGGTGACCACACGGGTGGTGAAGGTGGAGTTGTTGCCGCCGCCGTGCTCCATGTGCAAAAGCAGGGCAATATCCAGGACGTGGGCTTCCAGGGGGGTGTAGCTCTGGTCGGGGCGCAGCATCTGGAGCAGGTTTTCGGCAGCAGAGAGCTCCGGCCGGGGACGGTGGATATACATGCTGCCCATGTTCACGTAGTAGTTATAGGCATGGTAGCCGTACACCGCCAGCATGGGAAAGACGCTGATGAGCTTCAGGCACTGTTCCAGCTGGGTCTGCAGGCTGTTGTCCCCCACCGAGTCGTCATAGGAGGCCAGGGTGAGCACGCTGCGAGTCAGGCTGTTCATCAGGTCCTTGGTGGGAGCCTTCATGATCACGTCCCGGATGAAGTTGGTGGGCAGATCCCGGCATTTGACCAGGGTCTCGTTGAAGGTCTTGAGCTGCTGTGCCGTGGGCAGGTCCCCCAGCAGCAACAGGTAGGCGGCTTCCTCAAAGCCGTACCGCTTGCCCCGCAGACCCTTGATCAGGTCATACACATTGTACCCCCGGTACCACAGCTTGCCTTCACAGGGAGTCTTTTTGCCGTCGCGCTCCTCAAAGGCGTCGATGCGGGAAATGTTGGTGATCCCGGCCAGCACGCCCTTGCCGTCCTTGTCGCGCAGACCGCGCTTGACGCCGAACTGATCAAACAGCGCCGGGTCGATTCTGTCGTTTTGCAGACACAGGTCGGTAAAGACCTGGGCCTCCTTTTCGATGGCTGCATATTCACCCATATCAAAAGACCTCCCTTTTTTCTCTTTCTGTCCGCTCCGGAAACGTCCCTTCTACCTTTTTAATATATATTATAATATATACTCCCGGATATTGTCCGGGTCCGGGGCGGTTCACACCATGCATCCTGATAAGGATATACGATTTTATTATACGCTTTGTTGTACAGTGTGTCAAATAGCCATGCCGTAAATTTTGTGTGAACAGCGAAAAAAACGCTCTACCGGGGCAGCGGCGGATGTGGTATAATGGGGTAGATTTTATGCTGTGAAAGAGGTGCCATGCTATGAAGATCGCCGTGGCCGGCATGGGATATGTCGGGCTTTCCAACGGGGTGCTGCTGGCCCAGCACAACGAGGTGTGGGCAGTGGATGTACTGCCCGCCCGGGTGGCGGACATCAACGCCCGCCGCTGCCCTTTGGCGGACAAGGAGCTGGAGGAGTACCTGACCGGGCACGAACTGGATCTGCGGGCCACCACCGATGCGGCCGCCGCCTATACCGGGGCGGACTGGGTCATCATCTCCACCCCCACCAATTACGACGAAAAGAAGAATTTTTTTGATACTTCCAGTGTGGAGGAGGTGCTGCGGCTGGTGGGGCAGTATGCCCCCGAAGCCACCGTGGTCATCAAATCCACCGTGCCGGTGGGCTACACCGCCCGCATCCGGGAGAAGATGCACAACCCCCGCATCCTGTTCAGCCCGGAATTCCTGCGGGAGGGCCATGCCCTGTACGACAATCTCTATCCCAGCCGCATTGTGGTGGGCGCTCCCAAGGGCGACGCCCGCCTGGAAGAAAAGGCCCGGGAGTTTGCCGCCCTGCTGCAGCAGGGGGCCTGCAAGCAGGAGATCCCCACCCTCTTTCCCGGCCTGACCGAGGCGGAGGCCATCAAGCTGTTTGCCAACACCTACCTGGCCTTGCGGGTGGCCTACTTCAACGAGCTGGACACCTACGCCGCCCTGCGGGGGCTGGATACCCGGGCCATCATCGACGGGGTCTGCCTGGACCCGCGCATCGGGGCCCAGTACAACAACCCCAGCTTCGGATACGGCGGCTACTGCCTGCCCAAGGACACCAAGCAGCTGCTGGCCAACTATGATGCGGTGCCCCAGAACCTCATCGGCGCCATTGTGGAGAGCAACCGCACCCGCAAGGATTTTATCAGCGAGCAGGTGCTGGCCCGGCATCCCAAGGTGGTGGGGGTGTACCGGCTGACCATGAAGGCGGGCAGCGACAACTTCCGCCAGTCCAGCATTCAGGGGGTCATGAAGCGCATCCGGGCCGAAGGGGTGCCCCTGGTGGTGTACGAGCCCACCCTGACCCAGGACGACTTTTACGGCAGCCGGGTGGAGCGGGACCTGGCCGCCTTCAAGCGGGACTGCGATGTGATCCTGGCCAACCGCCGCGCCCCGGAACTGGACGATGTGGCGGAAAAGGTGTACACCCGGGACCTGTACAGCCGGGATTGAAGAATACCTCTTGACATTACCGGAAAGCCGTGTTATGGTAAGGCTGTTGCTCGGAGGGCAAGTCATCGGGAACGAAACCGTTTTTGCGAAATGACGCGCCGGATAAGGCACAGGCTGAGATGCCTGCCCTTGTCCGGCGCTTTTTTCATCCTCCGGGCCTATCCCGAACCTGCAGGAGGATGTATGGATCAAAAGACTTTATTTCTGGAAACGCCGCCCCGGCGCCTGTTTTTCCGGGCTGCCCTGCCCGGATCGGTGGGCATGCTGGCTTCTTCCCTGTACCAGCTCATGGACGGCATCTTTGTGGGGCGGATTCTGGGGGACAGCGCCTTTGCAGCTCTCAATCTGGCCATGCCCCTGGTCATCATCAACTTCGCCCTGGCCGACCTTATCGGAGTGGGTTCGGCGGTGCCCATCTCGGTGCGGCTGGGGGAAAAGCGCCCCCAGGAGGCGAACAATCTCTTCACCTGTGCCTGCCTGATGGTGGTGGGGCTGGGAGCCCTCACCGGCGGGGTGTTCTATCTGCTGGCCCCCACCCTGCTGGGCCTGATGGGCGCCGAGGGGGAACTGCTGACCCAGGCGGTGGCCTACATGCGGGTATACGCCCTGTTTTCCCCACTGGTGAGCATCGTTTTTGCGGCGGACAACTACCTGCGCATCTGCGGGCGGATCAAGACCAGCATGTGGCTGAACGTTCTCATGTCGGTTTTGTGCGCCGGGCTGGAGTTTTTCCTGCTGTATGTGGTGGGCATGGGCATTGCGGGAGCGGCCCTGGGCACCTGCCTGGGCATGACGGTGTGCGCCGTGCTGGCCATGGGCCCCTTCCTGGCCGGGCGGATGCCCCTGCGGTTCCACAAGCCCCGGTTCACCAGGCGGATTGTGGGCAGCATCCTCAGCTGCGGGTGCCCCACCTTTCTGAGCAACATTGCGGGACGTGTGACCTCTATTATTATGAACGTGGTGCTGCTGCGCCTGGGCGGAGCAGATGCCGTCTCGGTATATGGGATCCTGATGTATGTGGACGGCTTTGTGCTGCCCCTGTTGTACGGCATGTGTGATTCTCTGCAGCCCGCCGTGGGCTACAACTGGGGCGCCGGGCGACGGGACCGGGTGCTGGCCATCGAGAAGCGATGCTTTGCGGCCAGCGCGGTGATCTCTCTGGCAGCGGCGGGGCTGCTGCTGGCCTTTCCTGCCCAGACCTCCTCCCTGTTCATTGGCAGTGAAGGAAGCGGAGTGCTTGTCATGGCTGTTCCGGCAGTACAGCTGTTCAGCCTGGGCTATCTGACCCGCTGGTTCAGCTTTGCTACCCAGAGTTTCCTTTCTGCGGTGGAAAAGCCGGTGCAGGCGTCCATCCTGTCGGTATCGGTGGCACTGGTCTTTCCGGTGGCGCTCATCGGGGCGCTGTGGCCCTGGGGTCTCACCGGTCTGTGGTGCAACCAGCCCGGTACTACCCTGCTGGCGGCCGCTCTGGCCGCAGGGCTGCTGCTGGACTTCCGCCGGCGGTACGCCATGCGCCGATGAAGGCTGTGCCTTTCCCGCCATTATAAAAGGAAACAAGCCCGGGACTTTTCCTGTCTGTACAGAAAGGGTCCCGGGCCGTTCTTGATTTTATCCGATTTGTATATTTGTTAACTTTATGTGAAAATTAGCACTCACCACTTGACAGTGCTAATTTTCGGTGGTATAGTATAGACGTACCTTGAGAGAGAAACAAAGAGCTCCCACCAAGGCAGACGCCCGATGGCAGACAGCCGCCGGGCGGGCAGCGTTTGACAGCCGGCCAAGGGCCGGTTTGAATGGAGGTTATGACTTATGTTGCCCAGCATTTTTGGTGAAGATCTGTTTGATGATATGTTCGATGATATGTACGGCATGCGCCCCTTCTTTGGCAATCACAACCCGCTGTACGGCAAGAATGCCAAGAACCTGATGAAGTCCGATATCCGGGAGACGGAGGACGCCTATGAGCTGGATATCGACCTGCCCGGCTTCAAGAAGGAAGAAGTCAGCCTGAAGCTGGATCAGGGGTATCTGACCATCTCCGCCGCCAAGGGCCTGGACAAGGATGACGAGACCAAGACCGGCCGGTATATCCGCCGGGAGCGTTACACCGGCGCCTGCAGCCGCAGCTTCTACGTGGGCGACCAGATGAAGCCGGAGGACATCTCCGCCAAGTTTGAGGATGGCATCCTGAAGATCCATCTGCCCAAGGCTGCGCCCAAACTGCCCGCACAGTCCAACCTGATCGCCATCGAATGATCGGCTGATCTTTCGCCTGAAACAACACACAGCCCCGGCCTCGCGCCAACAACGCGGGGCCGGGGCTTTTTTTGTTTGTGTGTTTCCGTTGGCCCGGGTTACTGGCCGGAGACCCTGTTCTTCAACCGCCGGGCGGTGCGGGCCAGGCGGGCGGTGGCGGTGCGCAGCCGGGTCAGCACCTCGTCATAGCGGGGCGCCTGCATATGGGGAAAGGCCCGCAGCAGACGGCCTTCGCCGAAATGCTCCTGCCGGGCCAGGCGTTCCACCTCGGCGCGCACGGCGCGGGCCCGGTCGGCCATCTCCAGCAGCTGCTGGCGCAGGGCAGCGGTGTTCTCCCGCCCTTCCATGGCGGCCAGCATGAGCTGGAGTTTCTGTTCGTCCAGCAGGGTGTCCACCGTCATGGCGCCGGTGCCGATCTTGTCGGTCATGGCATCACTGAGCAGGCGCAGGGCGGCGGAAAAGTCCTTCAGCCGTTTCAGGCGGCGTTCCAGGCCCGCGGCCTGGGCGAAGGAGATGCCCACATCCACTGCAAACCCCACCGCCAGCACCCCGTCCGTCACGGCCAGGGCCAGGGGCGGGATGGCCTGCACCGCCGCTGCCACCGGCGGATGGACCAGGCGGATCACCAGGACGCCGCCCAGTCCCCACAGCAGAGAGAACCGGGGACAGATGAACCCGCCCAGATTGCCCCGGAATTTGGTATAGTCCCACCAGCGGGTGTGGAAGAGTTTGTACAGGGCGTATCCCGCCACCAGTTCCACCAGGGTGGCCAGCACTGCGGCCACCACAAACACCGCCGCCACATTGTTCTGCCAGGGCCCCAGCACCGCCAGCAGGCCCACCATGCCGAAGCCGTAGATGGGGCAGGCCGGTCCGTTGAGGAAGCCCCGGTTGACCAGCTGACGGGTATTCACTGCTGCAAAGGCCACCTCCACACACCAGCCCAGAACCGCATAGATGAAAAAGAAGCACACATATTGGGGTAGAGTGTACAGGGCGTTCATGCCTCCTCTTCCTCCTCATCTTCCTCCTCATCCAGGCGGCGGGCCAGCTCCTTGGGCTCCACCCAGGTCACGGTGCTGTCCGGCCCCTTGCGGGCGATGAGGGCCTTGATGGGAATGCCCTGCTCGCTGAACATGCCCTCATGCTCGGTGCGCAGGTTCCAGGCGGGCTCGTCGGCGTGGAGATCAAAGGTCTGCCAGGTGATCTCGAACCCTGCTGCCGGGAAGTATTGCAGGCTGTCCCGGAAGAGGTCGTCGTCGTCCGTCTTGAACCAGATCTCCGCCCCCTCGTCCATGAGGGTGCGGTACTGGAGCAGCTGCCGGGGATGGGTCAGCCGGTGTTTGTGGCTGCTGGCGTTCTTGCTCCAGGGATTGCAGAAGTTGATGTAGATGCGGGCCACCCGGTCCTCCGGGGAGAAGGCCCCCGACATCCGCTCGATGTCCAGGGAGGCGATCAGGACATTGTCCGGGGGCAGCTGCCGTTCCAGATAGGCCTTTTCCACCTTGCGCTTGGCCAGGATCAGCACCTTGTCGGTGATGTCGATGCCCAGAAAGTTGCGGGTGGGGTCGGAGGGAGCCAGCTGGGCCAGGAATCCGCCCTTGCCGCAGCCCAGTTCCAGGCAGAAGGGCTGTTCCGGGCGGGCAAACAGTTCCCGCCAGTGTCCCGCGTGGGTCAGGGGCTCGTGGACATGGAAATCACAGGCCAGCAGCTCCGGCCGGGCGTAGGGTTTGAAACGCATGCGCATGATGAAGGTACCTCTCTCGTGGTTTTATCAATGTTGTTCCAGCAGAAAACGCTGTACGGCGTCAAAGTCTGTGGTGCCCAGGCTGCCCTGGCACAGTTCGCCGCGCCCGCCGCCCCGGCCGTCAAAGGCGGCGTTGAGGGCCTGGGCCGCGGTCCGGGCATCCCCGCCGGGGCAGTGAAGCACATAGGAAAGCCCCCGCCCGCCGGGGCTCAGCACGGCACACAGGGTGCCGGTGCGGGCGGTGACCGTCAGACACAGGCGGCGCAGGGTATCGGAGTCCGCATCCGGGCAGAGGAACACCGTCCTCTGCCCTGGCCGGGCCCCCGCGCCCCAGGCCTCCCCCAGCGCCTGCTGCACCGCAGCCAGACGGCGGTGGAGGGTTTCGGTGTTGTGAACATGGTGGCCCACCGCCTCCCGCAGGCGGCCCGGCCCGGCGCTGAGCAGCACCCCGGCTTCCTCGGCGTCCCGCCAGGCATCGGCCACCGCCCGCTGGGCCCGCTGCCCGCAGGCCACCGCCAGCCGCATGCCGCCCTTGTAGTGCTGGGCGCTGAGGATCTTGATGAGCCCCACCTGCCCCGTGGTGCGCAGATGGGTGCCGCAGCAGGCACACAGGTCCGCCCCGCCGGCATCGGTGAGCCGGACGGCACCGTCGATCTCCTTTTTGCTGCGGTAGGTCAGGGTTGCCAGCTCCGCCGGGTCCGGGTACCAGCACCGCACCGGGGCATCCGCCCGGACGGCGGCATTGGCCCGGGCTTCCGCCTGGGCCAGCTGGGCAGGGGTCAGGGGGATGTCGGTATCCATCCGCACCGCCGGGTCCCCGATGTGAAAGCCCACGTTCTCCGCCCCGAACAGCCGGTGCAGGGTGCCGCTGAGGATATGCTCCCCGGTGTGCTGTTCCATGTGGTCCAGCCGGGGTTCCCAGTCGATTTCCCCGTTCACCTGTTCTCCCACCGGCAGGGGGGCACTCAGGCGGTGCCAGATGACCCCCTCCTTCATCCAGGTGTGGGTCACCCGGACCTCCCCCAGGGTGCCGGTGTCGGCGGGCTGGCCGCCGCCCTCCGGGTAAAAGGCGGTGCGGTCCAGCGCCGCACGCCAGCCATCCCCTTCCGGCTCACAGGCCAGCACACAGGCGGTAAACCGGCGCAGGAAGGAGTCCTGCTCATACAATTTCACGGTCGGCTGCAACAGAGGGTCCCATCCTTTCAGCCCGGGAGTGCCAGGCGTTATATGGGTTTTATTATATCATAAAACCGGGGTAGAAAAAAACAGGCAAATCCGGTATAATGGTAGATATATTGCCGCACCTCATGTTTTAGGAGAAAAACTATGAAACGTATCCTCTGTTCGGTCCTGGCCCTGGGGCTGCTGGCCGGCTGCGCCCCCGCCGCCACCGGCGGCATGACCACCGCCGAAACGGCCGAGACCGCCCCCACGGCTGCCCCCCAGGAACTGTCCGTCTACTATGAAGCGGGGGCTTCCACCGCCGCAGCCCAGGCTCTGCGCCGGTACGCCGAAGCCCAGGGGGTTACTCTGGTAGAGCTGCCCGACACGGCGGACGCCGCCGAGGCAGATCTGGCCGTGCTGAACGCCGAACCCGCCGCCGATGACGGCAACTGGGTGAACATGGGCACCGACAGCCTGCTGTCCACCGCTGCCATCCGGGCGGGGGTGAACCCCGAGGCCGCCGTGTCCTCCGTGACCGCCCTGCCCCTGGGCAAAACACTGTACGGCTACTGGGCGGACAGCCGGATGCTGGCTGCCCTGTTCCAGCTCGCCGACACCGATTCCCTGGAATCCGACCTGAAGGAAGCCAGCTGGGCAGAGTGGACCGCCCTGGCCGACGCCGTATCCGGCTGGATCGCCGAGCCCGCCGAAACCACCGTGACCCTGAACGGCAACGAGTATGCCCTCTCTTCCACCGAGATTGAACCTGCCTCCAACCTGCAGACGGTATTCACCCTGCCCATGAGCCACGCCTCCGTCTCTTTCGGGGGCGCCGCCTTCACCGGGGTGCTGCTGGCCGCCGGGGAGGACCGCAGCGAGACCACCCTCACCGGTCCGCTCAACGGGTTGTACAGCGTCCTGGAACTGGAATTGACCCACCGGGACACCAACACTCTGCCCACCCAGGCCGAGGCCGCCGGAGCCCTGCAGGCGGGAGAAGCCCTGTTCTACCGGGGCACCATGGCTGATCTGATGGTCCACACCGACGGTGATCTGCAGGATCATCTGGTCTGCCTGCCCCTCAAGTGTGATTTTGTGGAGAGCGACCTTTCCACCACCGAATACAACCTCACCGGCCTGATGAACTATCCCATCCTGTCCACCGCCGCCTGGCTGGCCATCCCCGCCGGGGTGGACGAGGAGGGCCTGCGGGCGGCGGCCGCCGCCATCCTGTGGCTGTACACCAGTGAACCCGGGGAGGAGACCCTTACCGAGACTCTGGGGCTCATCACCCCCTGGGGCACCGCCGCCAACGACACCACCGCCTGTCAGATGCAGATCGAGCAGGTGGGGGCGGGCATTCTGCCGGAGGTGAGCCTGACCCCCGCCCAGCAGCAGGCCCTGGCCGTGGCCGGGGTGGAGCTGGGCTTTGACGGCAGCAACCCCCGCACCGAGTTTGCCCGCACCGACCGGGACACCTGGCGGGCGGCGGTCATCACCGCCCTGGCCTCTGCAGGGGATGCAGAAGAATGAACCATTGGGCAAAAAGCTGACTTTTCACAGTTGTACAAAGAATTCTTTGTACAAGGCTGACGGTGAAATTTTGAACACATTGTGATAAAATATAAAATCAAGAGAAACAGGCCCTCCGCGCAGGGCCCCATGATTTTGAGCGTTGGAGCGAAGGAGAGGCAACAGCATGGAGTATACCCGTTCGCAGTTGACCGAGCAGATTGCCAATTTGAGCCGTCTGTTTGACGAGGTGTTCGTGGTGGATGCGGCCACCAGCCGGCGTCTGGACCAGGACACCATGCAGCCCACCGACACCGTGGAGCCCATCCCCGACCTGGATGAGCGCGGCCGCGCCTGGCGGCCGCTGTACGGTCAGGAAGGCAACGCCACCGCCCTGTATTGGAGCGTCGTGGCCGACCATCGGCCCTATGTGCTGGTGGCGGTGTACCGGCTGCCCGACCAGCCCAACGGCAGCACCCGGGAGGCTGCCGCTTTGTCCCGCATGCTGACCCAGTGCCGCAGCGAGATGTGCCGGGATTATGTGACCGGTGTGTACAACCGCTCCTTCCTGGATGCGGAGTTCCGCACCCGGGTGGCTCAGGCCGCTGCTGCCGGGCAGCCGGTGAGTGTGGCCCTGGTGCGGGTGAATGAATACGCCCGCCTGTGCCGCACCGAGAGCGTGGCCGCTGCCGACCGCTGCCTGACCACCGCTGCCGGCATCCTGAGCCTGGCCGTAGGGCCGGAGCAGGAGAACACCCCCCTGGTCCGTCTGGAGGACGGTGTCTTTCTGGTGGTGGGCATCGGCACCAACGGCCATGCCCTGGAAAGCAAGCTGCGGGATGCCATGGACTCCGCCCGGCGCACCTTCTCCATCACGCTGGCCCGCCGGGGCGAGTTCACCGCCACCATCTCCTCTGCCGACTGGGCCGAGACCGGCAGCTGGGACTGGATGCTCAGCCTGGCGGAACAGCGCCTGAGCAGCTGATCCCCTGATCCTGTATAACCTGCCCCCTGTGTACGCATACTAACCGTGCCGCCGAACACGGTGAATGAATGTACACAGGGGGTTTTTCTATGTCTCAGACCGAACAGATGCAAAATGACAACGAAAGTATGCTCCAGGAAGTGGTGCAGAACACCGAGATGGGCAAAAATACGCTGGAGGAGCTCATGGGCCTGACCCACGACCAGGCCCTGAAAAGCGAGATGCTGCGCCAGCGCAATGAGTACCGCCGCCTGAACCAGCAGGCCCATACCGCCCTGGATGCCATCGGCCGCCAGGCCAAAGGGCAGAGCGCCGCCGCCCGCATGAGTGTGAGCATGGGCATCCGCACCCGCACCATGCTGGACAAATCCACCCGCAACATTGCCACCATGCTGGCCGAGGGCAGCAGCCAGGGGGTGCTGGACTGCAAGCGGGCGGAGACCGACTACCCGCTGGCCTCCCCGGGGGCGCACAAGCTCATGCAGGAGCTGTGCGATTTCCAGACCCGGGCCGAAACCACCTGGCGGGAGTTCATCTGAACCTTCCCTGACCGAAAAGTCCCGGCCCCGGACGGCAGATGCCGTCCGGGGCCGGGGCTTTTGTCTTTTGTCTCGTTCAGGTCCGTTCCTCCCGGGGGCGCACCGCGCCCCGCAGAGCACTGAGCAGGCCGGGCATGGCCGCCGCTGCCTGGGGCCCGCCGAAGGCCACCATGGAACGCAGAGGCATGCCGTCCATCATCTGCAACGCGGCCTCCTCACTGATGGCGTCCCCGCCGTTTTCGCCCATCTGGCGGCCGTAGCTGGCCAGCATGGTGCGCACAATGGGCGCGGTGCGGTCATCCCGCAGCAGATCCCCGATGGGGGTGTTCTCATCCACCGTCAGCGGACGGCGGCGGTCGGTGGTGTAATGCAACGGCAGCACGGTGGGAATGTTGCGGCTGGAATGGCCCAGCAGCACCTTGTATTCCCCGGGCTGGGCATACCAGTCCCCCAGTTCCTCGTCAAAATAGCACAGATCCCGGGGGGTGACGGTGAAGGTAACGGTGGTTTCCTCCCCGGGCTGCAGGGCCACTTTGGCAAAGCGGCGCAGTTCCTTGGGCGGGCGGGGCACGGCGTTTGCCGGCGGGGCAATGTACAGCTGTACCACCTCCCGACCGTAACGGGCGCCGGAGTTGCGCACCGTCACCGCCACCTCCACGCTGCCGCCGTCGGTCAGCCTGCTATCGGACAGGGATGCCGACTTGTACACGAACCCGGTGTAGGAAAGGCCGTGGCCGAAGGGCCAGCGCACCGGCATCTTCCGGGCGTCGTACCAGCGGTAGCCCACAAACACGCCCTCCCGGTACCAGGCGGTGCGGCCGTTGCCGGGGTAATCCAGGTAACAGGGGGTATCCTCCAGGCGCAGGGGCCAGGTCTCGGGCAGGCGGCCGCAGGGGTCAGCCTCGCCGTAGAGCAGGGCGTCGGTGGCGCGTCCCACGCCTTCGCCCCCCAGATACATGCACAGGATGGCGGACACATCTTCTGCCCAGGGACATTCCACCGGGCTGCCGGTGTGCAATACCACCACCGTGTTCTTCTGCACCGCGGCCACCCGGGCGATCAGGTTGTTCTGGGCATCGGGCAGATGCATATGGCGGCGGTCATAGCCTTCACTTTCAAAGCTTTCGGGCAGGCCCGCAAAGATCACGGCGGCGTCTGCCTTCTCGGCGGCTTCCACCGCCCGCAGGAATTCGCTTTCCTCCCGCTGGTCACGGTCGGCGGGGAATCCCTCCACATACTCCACCACACGGCCCCGGGCGCGGGCGGCTTCCAGAGCACTGTCTACCCGGAAGGCATTCACATGGCTGGACCCGCCGCCCTGATACCGGGGCGTCTGGGCAAAGCCGCCGATGTAGACCACCTTCTGGTCCGGCTTCAGGGGCAGGGTACCCCGGTTCTGCAGCAGCACCGCGCAGTCGGCGGCCATGGCAGCCGCCGCCGCGTGGTCCCCGGGCAGGTCCAGCTCCGCCGCGGCTGCCTTTCCCGCCAGGTCGGCGTGGCGCAGCACGATGTTCAGGATCCGGGTCACCGCCTTGTCCAGCACTCCCTCGTCCAGGGTCCCGGCTTTCACCGCCGCCACGATCTTCTGGTCGTTGACGCCGCCGCAGCCGGGCATTTCCAGGTCCAGCCCGGCACACAGGCCCCGTACCCGGTCGGCCACAGCCCCCCAGTCGGACATGACAAAACCTGTAAAGCCCCACTCTTTGCGCAGGATATCGGTAAGCAGGGTCTTGTTCTCGCTGGCATAGGTTCCGTTGATGCGATTGTAGCTGCACATGACGGTCCAGGGGGCCGCCTCCTTCACCGCCTTTTCAAAGGCGGGAAGATAGATTTCCCGCAGGGTGCGCTCGCTCATGTCGGAGGAGGAGGTCAGGCGGCGGTATTCCTGGCTGTTGGCCGCAAAGTGCTTGATGCTGGTGCCCACGCCCTGGCTCTGCACCCCCTGGATGTAGGCGGCGGCCAGGGTCCCGGCCAGGCAGGGGTCCTCGGAATAATATTCAAAGTTGCGGCCGCACAGGGGGCTGCGCTTGATGTTCACCGCCGGCCCCAGCACCACGCCCACGCCCACGGCTTTGGCCTCAGCGCCGATGGCCTCCCCCTCCCGCTGCAGCAGGTCGGGGTCAAAACTGGCGGCCGCTGCGCACCCGGCGGGGAAACACACCGCCGTGATGCTCTCATTGACACCGGCACCCTCCTTCTGGGTACGCAGGCCATGGGGGCCGTCGGACACCATCATGGCGGGAATGCCCAGGCGTCCCACCGCCTTGGTGTGCCAGAAATCCGCACCGGAACACAGTCCGGCTTTTTCTTCCAGGGTCATGCCGGCCACAAGTTCGGAAATTGCAGGTTGCATAGGATGTTTCCTCCTTGTACAACAGAGAAAATAGGGTGGCCGGCCCCAGGGCCGGCTTTTTGTCCATTATACACCACATATGTCCATTGCGCCTACATATTCTGTGAAAATTTACAGAATATGTATATTTTGTCTCCCGTTCAAGAACACATGGACCAGCGGCAGAAACAAAACTTGGTGGAAAACCTTGTCAAACTCTTGCAAACGTGCTACCATTAGAGTCGGTGAAAGAAATTAGAATAAAGGAGTGTTCCCCATGTCCATCAAAAATGCCTATCTGGCCAATGTATACGCGGGTCTTGCCCAGCGCAATGCCGAGCAGAAGGAATTCCTGCAGGCGGTTGACGAAGTTCTGGAATCTCTGGAACCCGTTGTGGAAGCCCGCCCCGAGCTGGAAAAGAACGGTGTGATCGAGCGTCTGGTGGAACCCGAGCGCGTGGTCATGTTCCGTGTGCCCTGGGTGGATGACAGCGGCAAGGTGCAGGTGAACCGCGGCTACCGCGTGCAGTTCAACTCCGCCATCGGCCCCTACAAGGGCGGCCTGCGGTTCCATCCCAGCGTGAACCTGTCCATCATCAAGTTCCTGGGCTTTGAGCAGATCTTCAAGAACAGCCTGACCGGCCTGCCCATGGGCGGCGGCAAGGGCGGCAGCGACTTTGACCCCCACGGCAAGAGCGACGCCGAGGTCATGCGCTTCTGCCAGAGCTTCATGACCGAGCTGTGCCGTCATATCGGCCCCGACACCGACGTGCCCGCCGGCGATATCGGCGTGGGCGGCCGGGAAGTTGGCTACATGTTCGGCCAGTACAAGCGCCTGCGCAATGAATTCACCGGCGTGCTCACCGGCAAGGGCCTGACCTTCGGCGGCAGCCTGGTGCGCACCGAGGCCACCGGCTACGGCCTGTGCTACTTCGCCGACGAGATGCTCAAGGCCAACGGCAAGAGCTTCGACGGCGCCAAGGTGGTCATCTCCGGTTCCGGCAACGTGGCCATCTACGCCAACCAGAAGGCCACCGAGCTGGGCGGCAAGGTCATTGCCATGAGCGACTCCAACGGCTACATCGTGGACGAAAACGGCATTGACTACAAGGTCATGAAGGAGATCAAGGAAGTCAAGCGCGCCCGCATCAAAACCTATCTGGACTATGTGCCCAGTGCCAAGTATGTGGAAGGCAGCCAGGGTATCTGGACTGTCGCCTGCGACATCGCCCTGCCCTGCGCCACCCAGAACGAGCTGCCCCTGGAAGGCGCCAAGGCTCTGGTGGCCAACGGCTGCTACGCCGTGGCCGAAGGCGCCAACATGCCTTCCACCCCGGACGCTGTCGCCTACCTGCAGGCAAACGGCATCCTGTTTGCCCCGGCCAAGGCTTCCAACGCGGGCGGCGTGGCCACCTCCGGCCTGGAGATGAGCCAGAACTCCCTGCGTCTGTCCTGGACCTTTGAGGAAGTGGACGAACGCCTGAAGAACATCATGAAGAACATCTACGCCAACGCTGCCAACGCTGCCGAAACCTACGGCATGAAGGGCAACCTGGTGGCCGGTGCCAACATTGCCGGCTTCACCAAGGTGGCCGACGCCATGCTGATGCAGGGCATCGTCTGATTGTGACAGGCCTTTTGTAACAAGATAAGAACCCCGCCGGTTCCCGTAAGGAATCGGCGGGGTTTTTGTTTGTTGCAGGAAAGATCAGTTCCCCTGTGTAAGGGGAGCTGTCTCCGACAGGCGACTGAGGAGTTGGTTAGCCCGCCAGACTACCGGGCTCAACAGCAGCCTGCCGGAGGGTTCTTCCTTTTGTGACCAAAAGGAAGCGAAAAGTCCCACCGTTTCGATGCGGTGGACGCCGACCAGGGCTGCGGCCCTGGACCCGGAGATGCGGCCACCTGACGACGGCCTGCTCACCGGCTGGGGCCGGTGAGCAAGGAAAATGATTTGAAATGGCATGCCAGAAAAGCCGTTGGCAAAACGGGAAAGCGTGGCTGGTTCAGCTACGCCCCTACCCCATGTTTCTCCTGTGTCAGGGGAGGTTCCGCACAGCGGCGAAGGGGTTGTGATGAGAAAGGCTCATCCCTTCGCAATCCCCCGCCCGGCGATGAGGTCGGCCCCGGTGCCCAGCAGGTTTTCCACAATGACCTGCCCGGGCTGCACCGGCGCCGCCACACAGATGGCGTTGGCCATCTCCATGGCCTCAAAGAGCAGCGCCTTGGGGATGGCAGTGCTGGTCTTGACCGGCAGGCGGCTGTGCACACCCCCGGTGACCCGCACGGTGGTGGTCAGCACCCGGGTGGGATGCTGCAGTTCATTCTTGCCGTATTCGGCCCCGCGGGGACAGCTGTTGCCGGTGACGGCGTAGCCGTTTTCCTCGTCTACCTGCAGACGGCAGCCCCGGGGACAGACGATACACACCAGTTCTTTCATCTTGCCGAACCCCCTTTGTCCTCTTCAATGGAAATGGTCACAGGTCCCTTGGCACTCCGGACCAGGTTCCCCGGCAGCAGGATGTGCTCCATCTCGCCGGGGGCCAGATGGGCCCGACGGAACCCGGTGAGGGAGTTGCCCTCCCCGTCCCGCACCGCGATGGCGGCGGGCCCGGTGACCCGGTTCACCCGGAAGAACACCTCCACCGTTTTGCCCGCCTCGTCGGGGCGGACGGTCTGAGGCACGGTGTAGCTGACCCCGTCCCCGTTCTTCAGTTCCAGGGTGCGGGCGGTGGCTTCGGCACGCTTGCCCTGCACATAGGCCGCCGCCGCAGCACCGGCCCGCTCGCTCTCGGCAGAGACATAGTCCACCAGGTCGTGCACATGCACCACGTTGCCGCAGGCAAAGATACCCGGGATGCTGGTCTCCATGTTCTCATATACCCGGGCGCCGCTGGTGCGGCGGTCCATGTCCGCTCCGGCGGCCCGGGTCAGTTCGTTTTCGGGGATGAGTCCCACGCTGAGCAGCACGGTGTCACAGTCAAAGACCATCTCGGTGCCGGGGATGGGACGGCGGTCGGGGCCCACTTCACTCACCGTCACCTGTTCCACCCGGTCATGGCCCTTGATGTCGGTGATGGTGTGGCTGAGATACAGCGGGATATCAAAATCCTGCAGACACTGGACAATATTGCGCATGAGCCCGCCGGAATAGGGCATGAGTTCCACGCAGGCCAGCACCTTGGCCCCTTCCAGGGTCATGCGGCGGGCCATGATGAGGCCGATGTCCCCGGATCCCAGGATGACCACCCGGCGGCCCACCATGTACCCTTCGATGTTCAGATACCGCTGGGCCGCGCCCGCGGTGAAGATGCCGGAAGGCCGCTCTCCGGGGATGGAGATGGCGCCTCGGGTGCGTTCCCGGCAGCCCATGGCCAGCACCACGGCCTGGGCCTCCAGCACCTGGTACCCTTCTTTGGCGCTGACGGCGTGCACCTGATGGGGGGCGCCGTCTTTGCCGGGGACGATCTGCAGGACCATGGTGTCCAGGCGGGTCTCCACACCGGTATCTCCCAGCATCTCAATGAAACGCCCGGCATATTCCGGGCCGGTGAGTTCCTCCCGGAAGCGCTGCAGCCCGAAGCCGCTGTGAATGCACTGGTTCAGGATGCCCCCCAGTTCAGAGTCCCGCTCCAGGATGAGGATGTGGCGCAGGCCCTTCTCCCAGGCCTGGCAGGCAGCTGCCAGCCCGGCAGGGCCGCCGCCCACAACGATGAGTTCATAGGTAGCCATCTCAGCGCGCCTCCTTTCCGGTCTTGGTCTCCCAGGCCAGCACCCAGGTGCCGTCCTGGTCCATGAGGACATCGGTCATGGGGATGCCCAGCTCCCGGGCGATGATCTCCTGCACCCGGGGCCCGCAGAAGCCCCCCTGGCACCGGCCCATACCCGCGTTGCACCGGCGCTTGACCCCGTTGATGGTCCAGGCGGGCACCGGGCTATGCAGGGCCGCCACGATCTCCCCTTCGGTGACCGTCTCGCACCGGCAGATGACCCGGCCGAACCGGGGGTCTTTCTGAATGAGTTCCGCCCGCTGCTGGGCGTTCAGCTCCCGGAAGCGGGGCACAGCCTGACGGCGGGGGTTGAAGTCCGGCTTTTCTTCCAGAGAGAGCCCTTCCGCCGCCAGCAGCTCCGCCGCATAGTCGGCGATGGCCGGGGCGCTGCTCAGCCCCGGGGAGCAGATGCCCGCCAGGTCCAGCCAGTGGGGGTTTGTCTTGCTTTTCTCAATGACAAAGTCGCCACGGTCGGTGTTGGCCCGGATGCCGCTGAAATTGCGGATGTTCTGCCGCAGGTTCAGCTCCGGCACGCTCTGCATGGCCCGGCGGCGGACAAAGTCCAGGGCGTCGGCGGTGTTGCCCAGGTCCCGGCGGTCGGTGACCGCCTCGGCGTTGGGGCCCACCAGCAGGTTGCCGTGGACGGTAGGGGCAACGAGAACGCCCTTGCCCTCGGGGCCGGGGCACTGGAAGATGACCCGGCTGACCGTTTTGCCTTCGCTCTTGTCCAGCAGGTAATACTCTCCCCGGCTGGGATGCACCGTGAAGTCGGGGGTCTCCAGCAGGGCGTGGACCTTGTCGGCGTCCACCCCCGCCGCGTTGATCACATACCGGGCGGTAAACTCTCCCCGGGGGGTGGTGAGCACAAAATGGCCCTCCTCCTCCCGCACGGCGGTGACGGGGCAGCGGCGGTACAGCTCCACCCCGTTGGTGACGGCGTTTTCAATGAGGGCCAGGGCCAGCCCCCAGGGGTCCACGATGCCCGCGCTGGGCGCCAGCAGCGCCCCGGTCACGGCCTCAGACAGGCTGGGTTCCAGCTGCCGGGCCTCTTCCCCGGTGAGCAGCTGCAGCCCGGGCACCCCGTTGGCGGTGCCCCGGCGGTAGAGCTCTTCCAGCTTGGGCTGCTGGTCCGCCCCGAAGGCCAGCACCAGGGAGCCGGTGCGCCGGAAGGGCACATCCAGCTCGGCACACAGGTCGCCCATCTGCCGGTTGCCCTCCACATTCAGCCGGGCCATGAGGGTGCCCGGTTCCGGGTCATACCCGGCATGGACGATGGCGCTGTTGGCCTTGGTGGTGCCGTTGGCCACATCGTTCTGGGCTTCCAGCACGGCCACCTTCCCCCGGCACCGGGCCAGGCGGCGGGCGGTGGCCGCCCCGATGACACCACAGCCGATGATGATTACATCGTACATAGATTGCCTCCTGTTTTTCTGCAAAAAAAGAGTAAAGCAAACACCGCGCCCCCTGGGCCGGCATCTGCTTTACTCTTTTCACAAGCAGTTGATCCTTTTATCTAATCATACCATACTTTTGGGGACTTGCAAGAAAAATTTGTTCGTTTCTCAGAAAGTCGTGGCAATCAGGGTGCCGGCACTGAGGGTGGTGAAGGTGTTGGTGCAGGTGAAGATGGTCACGAACATGGCATTGATGAATCCGGCCAGATAGGGGTTGCGCGTCTTTTTGTACAGAATCCGGGAGACGATGGCCGCGCCGAAGAGGATGGGAATGACGGTAAACAGCCAGATGGGCAGAATCCGTTCACCCTCACTCAGGCCGAAGAACTGGCGGGAGGTGGTGTAGAAGCAGATGTACTGGATGGCCACGATGACCATGCAGGCCAGGGAGTTGGCCAGGCCTTCCAGCACCGCATTGCCCACTTCTCCGCCGATGGTATTGTAGTTGAAGCAGTTGACCGAAACCGCATTGACCACATAGAACACCAGGAAGAAGGGCAGGTAGCGCAGCGCAATGAGCACCTTGTCGGAGCCAAACTCCTTGATGCCGAACACCCAGATGCGGAAATCCGTCTGGAAGAAGTATTCCGCAAAGAAAACGATGGAGTAGGAGCACACGATGACCAGGACTGCCAGCACCACGGTGCGCCACAGCTTTTTCAGGGAAATGCACAGGCCGGTGGCCCGGGGGTCAAATCCATGGGACCGACCATAGGCAAAATAGTAGAGGGTCATCAGCAGGATGGCCACCACGCCGCAGGCCAGGGACCAGATCCCGATGGTGAGCGAAGCGGTCTGGGGGAAGAATTCGGTGGTGTTGGAATACACATGACGCATGCAGTATACATAACTGCTGCCGGAGAAGATCATGGAAACCACCATCAGGGCAAAGAACCAGATCCGGCCGGCATTATCCTTGACCGGCGCGGGAAGGACCTTTTCCTCCGCCTTGAGAATCGAGAAGTACCCCGTATCCAGCAGGCAGATGGCAAAGCTGATCATGAACAGGAAGAATCCTGCCAGCCCCAGGGCGGTGAACGCCACCTTTACCGGCCAAAGCTGGTTCTGGGCAGGCAGCGGGTTGGGGGCTCCCAGTGTGTTTTCAAAGAAATCGATGGCATAACCCACGCATTCGGTGGAGAAGGTCACCGCCGGATGGATACAGGTAGGACGATAGATCACACGCAGTGCGGTCTTGCCGTCAAAATCGCGGGTATAATACTTGCCGGCCTCCGCAGGGCCTTCGAAGGTGGAGACATCCTCATTGAAATTCAGGAACCGCTGGGCGCCCTCGGTTTCCAGGAACTGTTTGGGGGTGGTCAGCATATTGCCCTGGTCATCATAGGTGCCGAAGTAAAAATCATCGTATTCACTGGCAATAATGCCCACACTGCGGCTGCCGTAATCGCCGCTGTGGTCTCCGCCGGTATCATCCTGCCAGTCGCCGGCCTGCTGCAAAACGCAGGCGATCAGGGGTGTTTCCCGCTCATTGTCCAGCGCAACCGCCATGTTGGCCGCCGTGCCGCCGCTGGAATGTCCGGTCACCCCGATGCGGGTGGTATCCACATAAGGCAGACTGGCCACCATCTGCACCGCACCGTCCACACCGACCGCGCCGTCATACAGCCGATCCTGGGGCAGGGCTTCGGAATTGCCGTGACCATGCAGGTCCAAAGTCAGGACCACATACCCGCGCCGCGCCAGTTCCATGGTGTAGGCATCCTGCATTTCCTTGTTGTTGTACCAGCCTTCCACCGTCACAACAGCCGGGGCTTTGTTGTCCGCCGTGGCGTTGGCAGGAATCCACAGGTCGGCACTCAACAGGGCGCCGGCCGGGCTTTCCCAGTACATCTTCTTGATCCGGATGCTGTGGTTGCCCGTCTGGATCAGGGAAGATCCCACCATACTGATCAGGCACAGCACCAGTGCCACACACAGCCAGACCCTGGCACGGGATTTTTTTGTTTTCATGATTGATTCCTCCTGTCGTTTTTGATTTTCCGTTCTCTCACTATGCGCCAAAGACATAAAAAGCGCAAAGACAGATGGCCATTTCCGTCTTTGCGCTATAACTCCGCTTCTCCGGCGCATTTTTCCTTGGTCTCACTCTACTACTTTGCACAGTTTTCTGTCAATACCAAAAAAGCATTTTGGAAGATTTATACAGAAACGCAGATATTCTTTTGTCGGAATAGCTATTTTCCGGCAGGATACTTTACTTTTTCCGGCAAATCTGCCATAATGAACTTGTTCTCGGAGTATGGAGTGGGACGGATGGATGTGCGTCCCACTTTTTTTATTTGACCGTACGTTGTGGCGGAGGGGGCTGGTACGAGAGATGGAAACCTTGGAAGATAGATGCAGGCGCCTGCTGGACTGCCCGGTGATCGCCGCCGTGAAGGACGAGGCCGGGCTGGAGCAGGCGCTGCAAAGTGAATGCGAGGTCATTTTTCTTTTGTTCGGCACCATCGTCAGCGTGCCCGGCCTGGTGGAAAAGGTCCGGCGTGGGGGCAAGCTGGCCATCGTGCACATCGACCTGGTGGAGGGCCTTTCCGCCCGGGAAGTGGCGGTGAACGCCCTGCAGGGGCTGTGCCGCCCGGACGGCATCATCTCCACCCGGCCACCCCTCATCCGCCGGGCCCGGCATCTTGGACTTTTGACGGTGCAGCGGGCCTTTATCCTGGATTCTTTGTCCCTGGACAACCTGCCCGCCCAACTGAACGTAGGCAAGCCGGATTTTATCGAGATCCTGCCCGGCATCATGCCCCGGGTCATCTCCGAACTGGCCCAGAAGACCCGCACCCCCATCATCGCCGGGGGGCTGGTCAAGTACAAAGAGGAAGTCATGGCCGCCATCCGCGCCGGAGCGGTGGCCGTTTCCAGCTCCAGCCCGGCAGTCTGGGCAATGTAACTGTGTATGGGAGGCCCCACCATGAAAAAGTATGTGATCGCCCTGGACCAGGGCACCACCAGCAGCCGCTGCATCCTGTTTGACAAGGACCAGAACATCGTGGATCTGGCCCAGCGGGAATTCACCCAGCATTATCCCCATCCGGGCTGGGTGGAGCACGACCCCATGGAGATCTATTCCAGCCAGTACGGCGTTCTGATGGAGGTGCTGGCCAAGAGCGGGGTGGATGTGCAGGAGATCGCAGGCATCGGCATCACCAACCAGCGGGAGACCGCCATCGTCTGGGACAGAGAGACCGGCCGCCCGGTGTACAACGCCATTGTGTGGCAGTGCCGCCGCACCGCCGCTTTGTGCGAGGAGCTGAAACAGGACACCGAATTCACCAACTATGTGCAGCAGCGCACCGGCCTGCTCATCGACGCTTATTTCTCCGCCACCAAGATCAAGTGGATCCTGGACAACGTCCCCGGGGCCCGGCAGCAGGCGGAGGAAGGCAGGCTGCTCTTCGGCACGGTGGACACCTGGCTGATCTGGAAGCTCACCGGCGGTGCCGCCCACGTGACCGACTACACCAACGCCAGCCGCACCATGCTCTTTGATATTGAACATCTGTGCTGGGACAAGACCATCTGTGACCGGCTGGGCATTCCTATGGCCATGCTGCCCAAGGTCTGCTCCTGCAGCGAGGTATACGGTACCGTGAACATCCAGGGGGTGGAGGTGCCCATCGCCGGCATTGCGGGGGACCAGCAGGCCGCCCTCTTCGGCCAGACCTGCTTTGAGGCCGGCGAGGCCAAAAACACCTACGGCACCGGCTGTTTCCTGCTCATGAACACCGGGGAGTCCCTTGTCCGCAGCCGCAACGGCCTCATCACCACCATCGCTTCGGGGGTGAACGGCCGCATTCAGTACGCCCTGGAAGGCAGCGTCTTTGTGGGCGGAGCGGTGGTCCAGTGGCTGCGGGACGAGCTGCATCTCATCACCGAGGCTTCGGACACCGAATACTTCGCCAAAAAAGTCCCGGACAGCGCCGGGGTATATCTGGTGCCCGCCTTCACCGGGCTGGGTGCCCCCTACTGGGACATGTACGCCCGGGGTGCCCTGGTGGGCCTGACCCGGGGTGCCGGGCGCAACCACATCATCCGGGCGGCGCTGGAATCCATCGCCTACCAGACCGGGGATGTGCTCCAGGCCATGGAGCGGGACGCCGGCATGCCTTTGCGGGAACTGCGGGTGGACGGCGGGGCTTCGGCCAACAACTTCCTGATGCAGTTCCAGGCGGATATCATCGGCCGCACCCTGCGCCGCCCCATGATCCGGGAGACCACCGCCCTGGGGGCCGCCTATCTGGCGGGCCTTGCCACCGGGGTGTGGCGGGACCTGGAGGATATCCGCAGCCAGTGGACCCTGGACCGGCTGTACACCCCGGAAATGGACGAGGCCACCCGCACCCGCCTGCAGGCGGGCTGGCACAAGGCCGTGGACCGGGCCCGGGGCTGGGCCGAGGACTGAGCTTTTCCACAAGACGTCATGATTTTGTGGAAAAGCCGTCGGGTTTTCTCTTTTGCATTTCATACAGACCTTTTCCGCCGCTCCCTTGCCGGGGCGGCGGATTTTTTTGCAAAAAAATCCAAAAAAATCCGGAGAAAGCAGTTTTTCCCTATTGACAGGGAGCTAAAAGAGGACTATCCTATAGACATATGAACAACTGCTCATATGAAAGGATGTCAGACAATGGCAATGCCCAACGAAACGCCCCGCCCCGACGCCCTGCCGGTGTGTGAGCCCGGCTGCCCCGGGGACCCCGAGGCTCTGGCCCGGGTGTGTGCCGAACTGCCCGACGACGAGGTGCTGTACGACCTGGCCGAGTTGTTCCGGGTATTCGGGGATACCACCCGCATCAAGATTTTGTACGCCCTGTTTGAAAGTGAGCTCTGTGTCAGCGACATTGCCCAGGCGGTGGGGCTTTCCCAGAGCGCGGTGAGCCACCAGCTGCGGGTGCTGAAAGCCAGCAAGCTGGTCAAGTTCCGCCGGGACGGCAAGACGGTGTTCTACAGCCTGGACGACGACCATGTGCGTACCATGATCGCCCTGGGCATGGAGCACGTGGAAGAGTGACCCTTGATTTGCATACAGTCTGAGAGTGAAAAGGAGAATGTACCATGCAGAAGAAATTCAACATTGAAGTGGACTGCGCCAACTGCGCCGCCAAGATCGAGAACGCCGTCAAGGCCCTGCCCGGTGTGCAGAGCGCCAGCGTGAGTTTTATGACCCAGAAGATGCTGCTGGAAGCGGAGGACAGCCAGTTTGACGCCATCCTCAAGCAGGCGGTGAAGGCAGCCAAGAAGATCGAGCCGGATTTCGAGATCGAACTGTAAGAAATTGCAGGGGTATCCGAAGCAGGAGGGATGGTTTGTATGACCAAAAAGCAGAAACGAATGCTCCGCCGGATCCTGGCGGCGGCGGTGCTGTATGCGGCGGCGGCAATCCTGTGCCATGTATTGCCCGCCCTGCCCTGGCCGGTACAGGCGGTGTGCTACCTGATCCCCTATTTTGTCATCGGGTATGATGTGCTGCGCAAGGCGGTACTGGGCGTGGTCCACGGGGAAGTGTTCGATGAAAACTTTCTCATGGCCGTGGCCACGGTGGGTGCCATGTGCCTGGGTGAATACGGGGAAGGCGTGGCCGTCATGCTCTTCTACCAGGTGGGCGAACTGTTCCAGAGCTACGCCGTGGGCAAGAGCCGCCGGAGCATTGCGGGGCTGATGGATATCCGCCCGGACAGCGCCAACCTGGAAGATGCCGACGGCAGCCTGCGCACGGTGGACCCGGAAGCGGTGCCGGTGGGCGCCGTCATTGTGGTGCGCCCCGGGGAGAAGATTCCCCTGGACGGCACGGTGCTGGAGGGGGAGAGCACCCTGAACACCGCCGCCCTCACCGGAGAGAGCCGTCCCCGCGCCGCCCGCCCAGGGGAGGCCGTCATCAGCGGCAGCGTCAACGGGGACGGAGTGCTGCGGGTGCAGGTGACCAAGGCCTACGGCCAGTCCACCGTGGCCCGCATCCTGGACCTGGTGGAGAATTCCAGCCTGAAGAAAGCCAAGGCGGAAAACTTCATCACCAAATTTGCCCGGTACTACACCCCTGCCGTCTGCTTTGCGGCCCTGGCCCTGGCGGTGCTGCCGCCTCTGGTGCTGGGGGGCGGCTGGGCCATGTGGGTCAAGCGGGCGCTGACCTTCCTGGTCATCTCCTGCCCCTGCGCCCTGGTCATCAGCATTCCTCTGACCTTCTTCGGGGGCATCGGCGGGGCGTCCCGCTGCGGCATCCTGGTCAAGGGCGGCAACTATCTGGAAGCCCTGGCCCATACGGGCACGGTGGTCTTTGACAAGACCGGCACCCTGACCAAGGGCGTGTTCCAGGTCAGCCGTGTCTCCCCCGCCCCGGGCCACACCGAGCAGGAGGTGCTGGAGCTGGCCGCCGCGGCGGAGAGTTTTTCCAGCCATCCCATCAGCAAGAGCCTGCGGGAAGCCTGCCCCGACTGCACTCTGCAGGCCACCGACGCCCGGGAGATCGCCGGGCAGGGCGTATCCGCTCAGGTAAACGGCCACACGGTGCTGGCGGGCAACGCCAGGCTCATGGAATCCCAGGCCATCCCCTACACCCCCGACGACGGGGTAGGTACGGTGGTCTACCTGGCCTGTGACGGAACGTTCCTGGGCTCCGTCCTGATTTCCGACGAGGTGAAACCCACCGCCCGCCAGGCCATGGACAGCCTGCGCAGCCAGGGAGTGCGCACCGTCATGCTCACCGGCGACAGCAAGGCTGTGGCCGCCGGGGTGGCGGCCCAGCTGGGTATCGACGATTACCGTGCCGAGCTGCTGCCTGACGACAAGGTCCGCCGGGTGGAGGACCTGCTGGCGGACAAGAGCCGGGGCAACCTGGCCTTTGCCGGGGACGGCATCAACGACGCCCCGGTGCTCATGCGGGCGGATGTGGGCATCGCCATGGGTGCGTTGGGCAGCGACGCCGCCATCGAGGCCGCCGACGTGGTGCTCATGGACGACGACCCGGCCAAGATCGGCCTGGCCATGCGCATGGCCCGCCGGTGCATGGCCATCGTGTACCAGAACATCGTCTTTGCCCTGGGCGTCAAAATTCTGTTTTTGCTGCTGGGTGCCGTGGGCATCGCCAACATGTGGTGGGCGGTGTTCGCCGATGTGGGCGTCATGGTGCTGGCCGTTCTCAACGCCACCCGGATGCTTTCCATCCGCGCCTACCGCAAGGAATAACCGCAACACAAAATCCCGGACCCCAATAGGGTCCGGGATTTTTTTATTTGTTGGCTTCCGGGTCCTGATAGGCCCCGTTTTCATCCAGGTATTCCAGGTGCAGGTGGGGGTCGGCCTCCCTCTCACTGGGGATGGTGCCTACGGTGCCCAGCACGTCTCCCTGGTGGAGCTCATCCCCGGTCTTGACCTGGGCTTTGTCCAGGCCGCAGTATCGCCAGGTGCCCCCGTCCAGGGTCTTGACCTCGGCCACCGTGCCCCACAAAGCGTCCTCGGTGACCGAAGTCACCGTGCCCGCGGTCACTGCATGGACCTTGTCCCCCACCTGGGCAGCGTAGTCGGCGCCGTTGTGGGTGCGCCAGTCGCCCAGGGTCTCGTTGTACACCAGCTCGCTGCCGCTGAAGGCCTGCACCGGCTCAGTATCCGCCGGCGAGGCGGGCAAGACGGCCGAGGAGACCGAAGAAGCGCCAGAGGCGTCCCCACCGGCGGACGCTGCCCCAGACGGCTGCTGCGCCGAGGAGGAGGCAGGCGATTCGGAGGGCTGTGCAGAGACCTGCGGCGTAGGCACAGGCGTCTGCACCGGCACATCCTCGGCGGGATTGGTTACGATGGTATCCGGCTGGTTCCATGAGGCATCCTCCTCCAGAGCGTTCTTCCGTGATTGGGTCAGGTCGGCCACGTTGTTCACCACGCTGCGGATGGCCAGCACCCCGGTGATGGTGGCCACCAGCAGCAGGGCCAGACAGATCAGGTATAATCCTCTTTGCTTGAAAAATGATTTGAAGCTGTTCATCTTCCCCCGTCCTTTGCTGCAATATAGTTGAGCGGGCGGCGCCCGCCGTTGGATTTACGGTTAGTTTGGCACAGCATGGGAAGGTTTATACAGCCAAAAGGGGCGGCGCGCAAAAGTTTTGCGCGCCGCCCCCAAAACCGGGAGTTATTCCCCGAATACCCTGGTGTAATCGGCCTTGAACTTTTCAATTCCCGCATCGGTGAGGGGATGGTGCAGCATCTGCAGGATGACCTTGTAGGGCACGGTAGCAATGTCCGCCCCGGCCAGGGCGCAGTCAGTCACATGGATGGGATTGCGCACGCTGGCGGCAATGATCTGGGTCTGCAGATCGGGATAATTCAGGAACATATCGTGGATGGTCTCGATCAGATTGATGCCCGGCTGGCCGATGTCATCCAGCCGTCCCAGGAAGGGGCTGACATAGGTGGCCCCGGCCCGGGCTGCCAGCAGCGCCTGGTTGGCGGAGAAGATCAGGGTGCAGTTGGTGGGGATGCCTTCCGCCGAAAGGACCTTGATGGCCTTGAGACCTTCGGCGGTCATGGGGATCTTGACCACCATGTGCCTGGGGTCCAGCGCATAGATGGCCCGGCCTTCCGCAATCATCCCTTCCGCGTCGGCGGTGGTGGCCCTGACCTCCCCGCTGATAGGTCCGTCCACAATGGTGGCGATCTCGGCCAGAGTCTCGGCATAGTCCCGGCCCTCCTTGGCGATCAGGCTGGGATTGGTGGTGACACCGGCAATGACCCCCATGTCGTTGGCCTTGCGGATCTCCTCCACGTTAGCGGTATCAATAAACAGCTTCATGCAGATTCACTCCTTGTATCGTTTCCTTGTTCCGGCCGCAGCAAGCGCCAGGGCCCTGCCCGGGCAGAGTCCCGGCTCCCCTGTGCTTCTGCCTTTTATTGTAGCGCAGTGGGAAAACAATTTCCACTGTTTTGTCAAAACAGGAAAATTCCCCGGCATTTTTTCTATATTTTCTGCACAAAAAATGCTCTTGTATCCCGGTACTTCTTCCCGTATAATCGAGACAGAGTATTTCCCCGCGCCGGACGCGGGTGGTTTTCAGGAGGGTTTTGTATGTCCCACATCATCGTCAACGCCAACCGGTCGGCGGGCGTCATCAACAAGAACATCTACGGCCATTTTTCCGAGCATCTGGGCCGGTGCATCTACGGTGGGCTGGCCAACGCCGACGGCACCCTGCGCACCGATGTGGTCGCCGCCCTGAAAGAGCTGCATGTGCCGGTGCTGCGCTGGCCCGGCGGCTGCTTTGCGGATACCTACCACTGGCTGGACGGCGTGGGTCCCAAAGACCGTCGCAAGACCATCGTGAACACCAACTGGGGCGGCGTGACCGAGGACAACGCCTTCGGTACCCATGAATTTATGGCCCTGTGCCGGGCGCTGGGGTGCGAGCCCTACATCTCCGGCAATGTGGGCAGCGGCACGGTGCAGGAATTTTCCGACTGGGTGGAGTACTGCAACATGCCCGGGCGCTCCCCCATGGCCGACCTGCGGCGGCAGAACGGTCAGGAGGAACCCTTCAACGTGCGGTACTGGGGCATCGGCAACGAGACCTGGGGCGGCGGAGGCAACATGCGCCCGGAATTTTACGCCGATGTCTGCCGGCAGTATTCCTCCTTCCTGCGCAGCTACAGCCCCGACCTGAAGCCCTGCAAGATCGCCTGCGGCGCCAGCGAGGACGACTACCACTGGACCCGGGCAGTGGTGGAGAGCGCCGGCCGGGTCATCGACGCCATCAGCCTGCATTATTACACCATTCCCGGGGACAACTGGGGCGTCAAGGGCAGCGCTACCGACTTTGACCGGGATACCTTCTATCACACCCTGCACCGTACCCTCTGGATGGAGGAGCTTATCGAAAATCACAGCCGCATCATCCGCCGGTTTGCCAAAGGCAAGAATATCGGCCTGGTGGTGGACGAGTGGGGCACCTGGTACGATGTGGAACCGGGCACCAACCCGGGCTTCCTGTACCAGCAGAACACCATGCGGGACGCCCTGGTGGCGGCCATCAACCTGAACCTCTTCAACAACCACTGCGACACGGTGGTGATGGCCAACATTGCCCAGATGGTGAACGTGCTCCAGGCCATGGTGCTCACCCACGGGGACAAGCTGCTGCTGACCCCCACCTACCACGTGTTCCGGATGTTCCGGGATCACCAGGACGCCCGCCAGCTGGAATCCTACGCCGAGACCCGGCTGCTGGGCAGTGCCGAAGAACCGGTGCCGGACCTGCATGTATCGGCCAGCGAAGGGCCGAACGGCACCCTGCTGGTGACGGCGGTAAACCTGCACGACACCGACGCCTGCCCGGTGGAGGTACTGCTCAGCGGCCGCAAGGCCAAATCCGTGACCGCCGAGACCCTGGCCGGAGCCCCCGCCGCCCACAACACCTTCGATGCGCCGGACACGGTCCACCCCGTGCCGCTGGAAGTCCGGCTCACCGGCAGCGGCTTTGCGGCTCAGCTGCCCCCCTGCAGTGTGACTGCCTTCCGGGTCACGACGGAATAACCCTCCCACAGCCGGCTGTTCCCGCACAAAAAAGAGAAAACCGCCCGCCGGGCTTGCTGCCTTCGGCGGGCGGTTGCTTTGTTTATAGCGGCATCAATAGCGGTAGACGATGGCGTTCTTCACGGTGGCGGAGGCATCCGGCCCGGCCAGGCGGGACGCCAGGGCCAGGGCAAAGGGGATGGCGGCGCCCAGGGCTTCGCCGGTGACGATGTTGCCGTCCACCGACAGGGGCAGGCCGGTGTACTCGGCCCCGCCGGCGGTGAGGGCTTCATCCATGCCGGGGTAGACGGTGGCGCGCTTGCCCTGAAGCAGGCCGAAGGCGGCCAGCACGGTGGGGGCGGCGCAGATGGCGGCCACGATCTTGCCGTCGGCGGCCATGCGGGTGCAGGCGTCCTTGACGGTGTCGCTGGCTTTCAGGTTGTTCACCCCCGGAATACCGCCGGGCAGGATGGCGGCGTCAAACTGGGAGTAGTCCAGTTCCTCGGCCAGGGCGTCGGCCACCACGTTCACCTGACGGGCGGAACGGACCACCTTTTCCCCGCCCACGGCGGCGATGGTCACCTCCACACCGGCGCGGCGCAGGATGTCCACACACAGAAGGCCCTCGCACTCTTCCAGGCCGGGGGCAAAAAAGATCACAGCTTTGCTCATAGGTTGTCACTCCTTTGATATTGGTTCAGAATGGATGGAAATTGCGGGTCACATTTTTGATGACCGGCAAGGAATCGGTATTTCCGCGCAGGGCACCCGCCAGCCCGATGAGGGCCAGGATGACCACCAGCACGGCACAGCTCACCGCGAACTCATAGCAGTAGGGCACAAAGCCCATGGCGATAAAAGCGGCCACCAGGATCAGCAGCACCAGCCCCTGGTTCAGGTGGAACTGCACAAACGCCTGCCGGCGCCGGGGGCTGCAGGCGGGGATCAGCCAAAGGGGTCCCAGATAGCACAGCGCCCCCATCCAGCGATCGGCGGCGGAGAGTGTCGGCACCGCCGGGGTTGCCTCCGGGGCGGGCTGGGCCTGGGGCCGGGCAGCCCGGGCGGCCTGCTTGCGCCTGGACCGGCTGCTCATGCCTTGTCCTCCCCGCAGGGTTCCCCGAAGAGGATGTTCATATACAGGGGCACCTGCTGAGCCCAGGAGGCCTCACAGTGGGAGCCGCCCATCTGCAGGTAGGGGTAGACGGTGGCCCCGGCCTTCTGCAGGGCGCGGGTCACCTGCAGGGCGTTGTCGGTATACCGGGCCAGACCGTGCTGGCCTTTGGCTTCCTTTTCGCCCCAGCTGAAGAAGATGTTGGTGTAGCCCCGCAGTTTTACCTTTTTCAGGTCGGCCATCAGGGGTTCCATGCACAGCCGCACCGAGGGGGACAGGCACCCCGCCTTGGAAAAGACATCATTGTGGGCCACAGCGGCATACAGGCTCATCAGCCCGCCCATGCTGCTGCCCGCAATGGCGGTGTGGGCACGGTCGGGCAGGGTGGGCCAGGTCTTGTCCACATAGGCCTTGAACTCCCCGCACAGCCAGTCCAGATACACCTTGCCGGTGCCGTGGATGCCGTCGAACCAGTCGCTGTCATAGGGGCAGTATTCTTCCAGCCGCTTGTTGCCTTCGTGGTTGCACTCCACCCCCACCACGATGTAGTCCGGATGGGCGTCGTAGTAGTCCTTCAGGCCCCAGCAGGTGCCGAAAGTGGCGGTTTCATCGAAAAAGAGGTTGTGGCCGTCGAACATGTAGATCACCGGATACCGTTTGCCGGAGGTCTGCCAGTCTTCGGGCAGATGGATGAATACCCGACGATCCAGCCCATAGGGGGTGATGCGGGTGGTAAAGGTTTCGACCATGGTCGGATCAGGCTCCTTTATATTGGGTTCCGTGAACCATTGTACCGCAACCGCTGCTTTTTCGCAAGGTGCTTGCATTCCCCTATGGGCCGTGCTACAATGCTTTCAACCTTTTTGCCTTTTGGTGGAAACGCTCAAAAAACAGGAGGAATTTTTGTGGCAAGTTTCAAGGAATTCTGCAAACGCAAGGACGTGATCTTCTCCGCCCACCGCTACGGCATTGACGCCATGGGCGCCATGGCCCAGGGGCTGTTCGCCAGCCTGCTCATCGGCACCATCATCAAGACTCTGGGCGAGCAGACCGGCCTGGCCTTTCTGGTGGACGCCGGCACCTACGCCACGGCGGTGGCGGGCCCGGCCATGGCGGCGTCCATCGGCTACGCCCTCAAAGCCCCCCAGCTGGTGCTGTTCAGCCTGATTGCGGTAGGCGGAGCAGCCAACACCCTGGGCGGGGCGGGCGGCCCCCTGGCCGTCTATCTCATCGCCATCGTGGCGGCGGAACTGGGCAAGCTGGTGAGCAAAGAGACCCGCATCGACATCCTGGTCACCCCGGCGGTGACCATCCTGGCCGGGGTGGGGCTCTCGGTGCTGTTTGCCCCGGCTATCGGGGCGGCGGCCTCGGCGGTGGGCAGCGTCATCATGTGGGCCACCGAGCTCCAGCCCCTGCTCATGGGCATCATCGTGTCGGTGCTGGTGGGCGTGGCCCTGACCCTGCCCATCTCCTCGGCGGCCATCTGCGCCGCCCTGAGCCTGACCGGGCTGGCCGGCGGCGCCGCCGTGGCGGGCTGCTGCGCCCAGATGGTGGGCTTTGCGGTGATGAGCTGGAAGGAAAACGGCGTGGGCGGCCTGGTCAGCCAGGGCCTGGGCACCAGCATGCTGCAGATGCCCAACATCCTGCGCAATCCCCGGGTGTGGATTCCCCCCACGGTGATTTCGGCCATCACCGGGCCCCTGGCCACCTGCCTGTTCCGGCTGGAACAGAACGGCCCTGCCGTTTCCAGCGGCATGGGCACCTGCGGCATGGTGGGGCCCATCGGGGTGTACACCGGCTGGGTGGCCGATGCTGCCGCGGGCCTGCGCCCGGCGGTGTCCGCCTTTGACTGGGTGGGGCTGCTGCTCATCTGCATCGTCCTGCCCGCCGTGCTCACCCCGCTGGTGGCCATGCCCCTGCGCAAGGCCGGCTGGATCAAGGACGGCGACCTGACCCTCTCCTGACAATCATACAAGGACAGCCCCGGCGGCCTTGCGGCCTGCCGGGGCTGTTTTTTGTCGGTTTATGCACACCATTCCCCCGCCCTGCGTATGCTGAGGGCAAGGAGGCGATGGTCCCATGAGACTTTCCAACGGCACCGTTCTGCTCAGCTGGCCTTTGGCCCAGCACACCCTGACAGCCGGTTACTACTACAACAACGGCAGCTATCACGGCGCCATTGATATGCGGGCGGCGGTGGGTACCCCGGTCTATGCGGCGGAGCCCGGCACGGTGGACTGGACCCAGGTGTGGGACGGGCGCACCACCACCGGCAACCAGAGTTACGGCACCGCCCTGCGCATCCGCCACGCCAACGCCCAAGGCAAGACCCTGCAGACCCGGTACGCCCATCTGTCCAGCCTGGCGGTGGCGGCGGGCACCAATGTGTCGGAAGGTCAGCTCATCGGGTACAGCGGGCAGACCGGCAACGTGAGCGGTCCCCATCTGCACTTTGAGGTGATCTGGGACGGAGTGCGCCGCAACCCTCTGGTGTGGCTGGACGGAGACTTCAACACCGCGTCCTCCGCCGTGTACACCTACGGCCCCGGGGAGGGCCCGGTGCAGCGCCCTGCTCTGCCCACCGCCGCCAAACAGACGGTGGTCATCGGGCCGGTGTCGGTGGGAGACGCCGAGATCTACCGCAAGTTTGCGGACTGGCTGAACCTGCAGGGGCTGTATTCCATTGAGGACTACGACAACGGCACCCGGGTGGTGGTGCTGGAAAACATCTCCGCCGGGGACGCCCAGATGGCCTATCTGCTGGCGGATTTTCTGGGGCTGGTGGAGCAGGGACTGTTCAAAAGCGAGCCGGTGAGCTGAGGGTCACACCCCGTTTTTCAGGCTGTCCCGCAGGGCCAGCACCTTCTGTTCGATGGCGGCGATGATCTGGCGGAATTCGGCGTCGCTCTTGCCGGGGGGGTCTTCCAGGCCCCAGTCCTCCCGCCGCTTACAGGGCAGGGCCGGACACTGGACGTTGCAGCCCATGGTGATGAGCACATCCACCGGGGGCAGTTTGTCCAGGGTCTTGCTGTACTGGGTTTTCTCCATATCAATGCCGTACAGGTCCTTCATGAGGCGGACAGCGTCTTGGTTGATGCGGGGGACCGTCTCGGTACCGGCGGAACAGCTGGTGAACACGTCGGCGGCCAGATGCCGCCCCAGGGCTTCGGCCATCTGGCTGCGGCAGGAATTGTGCACGCAGACAAAGGCCACCACAGGCTTGTGCGCCATCTCAGCCCCTCGCTTTCCTCAGCAGGGCCTTGGCCTGCTCCACGCTGAGTACCTGCCCGGCGCTGAGGACCTGGCCGTCCACCACCAGGGCGGGGGTGGTCAGCACACCGTAGGCGGCGATCCGGGAGAAGTCGGTCACATGGCCCACCTCTTCCTGGATGTTCAGCTCCGCCAGGGCGGCGCACACCGCCCGCTCCAGAGCCTGGCAGTTGGCGCAGCCGCCGCCCAGGATCAGAATGGCGGCGTCGGGGTTGTCCGCCGGGGTGTTGCAGCCGGACGTGCAGCCGCAGGAAGTGGGTTCGGATTTTTTCTTGCCAAACAGAAAAGCCATAAAATATTCCTCCCTGTAATATTAGACCAGAAATACTTGAATTGTATTAAACAGGTAGCCCACCAGGACGATGCCCACCACACAGACGCTCACAAACACGGCCAGCAGCTTGGGTTTGACCGCCTTGCGCAGCATGATGAGGGAAGGCAGGGACAGGGTGGTGACTGCCATCATAAAGGAGAGTACGGTGCCCAGCTGAGCGCCCTTGCCCAGCAGGGCTTCGGCCACCGGGATGGTGCCGAAGATATCGGCGTACATGGGCACGCCCACCAGCACGGCCAGCACCAGGCCCAGCGGGTTTCGGCTGCCCAGCACGGCGGTGACCCAGCTTTCGGGAATCCAGTTGTGGATGAGGGCCCCCACCCCCACGCCGATGAGGATGTAGGGGAAAACCTTGCGCAGGGTACCCACCGCCTGGTTGCGGGCGTATCCAAGCCGGTCCCGCACCCGCAGCCGGGGCAGGTCCAGTTCCGGCGGGCGGGCGGCATGGCGGACAAAGTCCTCCACCTGGTCTTCCAGGTGGAGTTTTTCAATCAGAGAGCCGCCGATCACCGCAATGACCAGCCCCAGCACCACATACACCACGGCCACCTTGGCGCCGAAAATGCTCATGAGCAGCACCAGACTGCCCAGGTCCACCATGGGGGAGGAGATCAGGAAGGAGAAGGTCACCCCCAGAGGCAGCCCTGCCCCGGTGAAGCCGATGAACAGCGGGATGGAGGAGCAGGAGCAGAAGGGGGTAACGGTGCCCAGCAGGGCGGCGGCGGTGTTGGCCCCCAGCCCGTGGAGCCGCCCCAGAATCCGGCGGCCCCGCTCCGGTGGGAAGTAGCTCTGGATGTAGGAGATGGCGAAGATCAGCACACAGAGCAGTATGGTGATCTTGATCACATCATAGAAGAAAAATTGCAGGCTGCCGCCCAGCCGGGTGGTGCCATCCACCCCCAGGGCCGCCAGTCCCCGGCCGATAAGCCGGTTGAGCCACTGCATGCCCAGCAGCTCGTTTTGAATCCATTGCCAGATTGCCATTTCAGGTCACTCCTTGTCTTGTACGGCAGAGCCATACATAAAAATATTTTGATGTGTTTTGCCAAAAAAGGGCGCCGCAGGGTACGGCGCAGAGGTTCAGCGGCCGCAGGCGCAGCCGGAGGAACCGGATTCCTGTTCGGTGTTGGGGCGGGTGAGCTCCGCCAGCAGGTCCAGCGCCCGCTGCCGCCCGGTCTCACTCAGGCGGTAGTGGGTCCACTTGCCCACCTGGGTGCTTTCCACCAGGCCGGACTCACACAGGATCTTCATGTGGTAGGAAAGTCCCGGCTGGGTCAGGTCCAGGGGTTCCTGCAATACGCAGGCGCACTTTTCCCCGCTGCGCAGCTGCTGCAGAATGGCCAGCCGCTTGGGGTCGCACAATGCCTTGAACACCTTTGCCTCGGCCTGAAAGTCCTGTGCCACGAGATCCCCTCCCCTTCACATCAAAATTTCTTTATGCGTCAATATACACCCGCTTCCCTGCCCTGTCAAGCCCCAAACAGACAAAAAATGAGCGCCCGCCGGAAAAGCGGACGCCCGTTTTGTATGTATGGAATACCGTGCGGTGTGGTTACACCAGCCCGAAGAGCAGGCCCACCACACGGACCAGACCGGCGGCCAGCCAGGCGATGACGCACTGGCCCACCAGCACCACGGCTGCCCACTTGGTGCCCAGTTCCCGCTTGATGGCCGCAATGGCCGCCACGCAGGGGGTGTACAGCAGGCAGAAGGCCAGCAGGCTGGCTGCGGCCAGGGGGGTGATGGTGGCCAGCAGCTGGTCGGTGGAGCCGAAGAGCACCGACAGGGTAGCCACCACGCTCTCCTTGGCCATGAAACCGGAGATGAGGGCGGTGGAGATGCGCCAGTCCCCGAAGCCCAGCGGGGCGAAGAGGGGGGCGATCCAACCGGCCACCACGGCCAGAATGCTCTGCTGGGAGTCGGAGACGATGGCCAGATGGGTGTCAAAGGTCTGCAGGAACCAGATGATGATGGTGGCCACAAAGATCACGGTAAAGGCGCGCTGCAGGAAGTCCTTGGCCTTTTCCCACAGCAGCTGACCCACGTTCTTGGCGCCGGGCATACGGTAGTTGGGCAGTTCCATGACGAAGGGCACCGCCTCCCCGTGGAAGAGAGAGCCCCGCAGCAGCATGGCCACCAGGATGCCCATGGCAATGCCGCCGAAGTAGATGAGGAACATGACCAGACCGCCCTTGCCGGGGAAAAAGGTGGCTGCAAAGAAGCTGTAGATGGGCAGCTTGGCGGAACAGCTCATGTAGGGGGTGAGCAGGATGGTCATCTTGCGGTCCCGCTCGGAGGGCAGGGTACGGCTGGCCATGACCCCGGGCACCGTGCAGCCGAAACCGATGAGCATGGGCACGATGCTGCGGCCGGAAAGGCCGATTTTGCGCAGCAGCTTGTCCATGACGAAAGCCACACGGGCCATGTAGCCGCTGTCCTCCAACAAAGACAGGAAGAAAAACAGGGTGACGATGACGGGCAGGAAGCTGAGCACGCTGCCCACCCCGTTGAAGATGCCGTCGATGACCAGGGAGTGGAGCACCTCGTTGACGTGCAGGGCGGTCATGCCTGCATCCACCGCGTTGGTCAGGGTGTTGATGGCCCAGTCCAGCACGGCGGAGAGCGCCGCGCCGATGACGTTGAAGGTGAGGAAGAAAACCAGGGCCATGATGCCGATGAAGCAGGGAATGGCGGTATACCGGCCGGTGAGGACCTTGTCCATCTGCACGCTGCGCAGATGTTCCTTGCTCTCATGGGGCTTGACCACCGTGCCGGCGCAGACCTTTTCAATAAAGGTGAACCGCATATCCGCGATGGCGGCGGCCCGGTCCAGGCCGCGCTCGTCCTCCATCTGGCGGATGATGGATTCCAGCATCTGCTTTTCGTTGTCGGTGAGCTTCAGCTGGTCCAGGATCAGCTGGTCACCCTCGGCGATCTTGGTGGCGGCGAACCGCAGGGGGATGCCCTCGGCCTCGGCGTGGTCCTCGATCAGGTGCATGATGCTGTGCAGGCAGCGGTGCACCGCACCGCCGTGGTCGTTTACATCGCAGAAGTCCTGGCGGCCGGGGCGCTCCTGGTATTTGGTCACGTGCAGCGCATGGGAGACCAGCTCGTCAATGCCTTCGTTCTTGGCGGCGGAGATGGGCACCACCGGGATGCCCAGGGCGGATTCCATCTCGTTGACCCGGATGGAGCCGCCGTTCTCCCGCACCTCGTCCATCATGTTCAGGGCCAGCACCATGGGGATGTCCAGTTCCATGAGCTGCATGGTCAGGTAGAGGTTTCGCTCGATGTTGGTGGCGTCCACGATGTTGATGATGCCCCGGGGATGCTCATTGAGCAGGAAGTTCCGGGTGACGATCTCCTCGCTGGAATAGGGGGACATGGAATAGATGCCCGGCAGGTCGGTGACGCTGGTGTCGGCGCGGCCGCGGATGGGGCCGTCCTTGCGGTCCACCGTGACGCCGGGAAAGTTGCCCACATGCTGGTTGGATCCGGTGAGCTGGTTGAACAGGGTGGTCTTGCCGCAGTTCTGGTTGCCCGCCAGGGCAAAGGTGAGCACCGTGCCCTCCGGCAGGGGATTTTCGTCCGCCTTGCTGTGGTATTTGCCGCTTTCGCCCAGACCGGGGTGGGGCAGCGGCACCGCCCGCCTGCGCACCGTGGCGGTGACCTTTTCGGCGTCGGCCACATCCTTGATCTCGATCTTTTCGGCGTCAGACAGCCGCAGGGTCAGCTCGTAGCTGTTGATCCGCACCTCCACGGGGTCCCCCATGGGCGCAAACTTCACCATGCTGACCCGGGCCCCGGGAATGAGCCCCATGTCCAGCAGATGCTGGCGCAAGGCGCCCTCCCCGCCCACCGTCACGATGGTGGCGGCTTTGCCGATCGCAAGTTCCTTCAATGTCATTGTTTCTCTTTGCCTCCTGGCTTCTTTCCCACAAATCCGCAGAATACGGAATTTCTCTTACAATCCAGCTTATTGTAGCACAAAGCCCTGCTTCCTACAACACGGAGCCAAGCAAAAAGCCGCCCCCCGCAGGGTGCGGCCGAAGGTTCTTTACTCGGTTTTTGCCGCCGGAGCCTGGGATGCGGCGGGGGCCGCCTGGGCAGCCGGGGCGGCGGGCTTGGCCGCCGGGCGGGGCGCCGGTTTGGGCAGCGGGGTGGTGCGGGTGTAGGTGTCGCTGTGCTTGGTGCAGTCGGGGGTGGTATAGCCCGGGACCATCTTCAGGCACTTTTTGGGGCAGACGTTGACGCAGTTGCCGCACTGGACGCAGTCAAACCGCTGGATGGTCCAGGTGCCGGCGGCCCGGTCCACCGTCAGGGCACCGGGCGGGCAGCTGCGGGCACACATGCCGCAGCTGATGCAGGATTCAATGTCGATCTCGATATGCCCGCGCATCCGCTCCGGGTACTGGGCCGGGGCAAAGGGATAGCTGGTGGTCACCGGTTTGCGGAACAGGTTCCGCAGCGCCGTGCCCGCAAAGGGGATAAATTTCAATGAACTCATCTTGGTATCACCTCTCGGTACAGCTGATGCAGGGGTCAATGGTCAGAATCAGCAGAGGCACGTCCGCCAGCTGGCAGTCCTTGAGCATGTTCAGCATGGGCGGGATGTTGCTGGTGGTGGGGGTGCGCAGACGGAACCGCTCGATGAACTTGGTGCCGTTGGCCTTGACGTAGTAGATGGCCTCGCCCCGGGGCTGCTCGATGCGGGTGAAGTACTCCCCTTTGGGGAAGCCCTTCACCGGCACGGCAATGGGACCGGCCGGGATCTTGGCCGCCGCCTGGCGGATGAGGTCAAAGGACTGGCTGATTTCTTTGATGCGCACCTCGCACCGGGCGTAGGAGTCGCCGTCGCTGGAGGTGATGGGTTCCAGGTCCAGATCACCGTAGGCCGCATACCCCAGCTTGCGGGCGTCGTAGGCAACGCCGCTGGCCCGGAGCATAGGGCCCACCGCCCCCGCCAGCACCGCCTGGTCGGCGGGCAGCACCCCCAGGCCCCGCAGGCGGGACTCGGTGGTATACTCCCGCAGGAAGGCGTCCGCGATGGGCTTGAGTTCCTTTTCCATCTCGTTGCAGGTGTCCACAATGTTCTTGAGCATGGTCTCGTCCATGTCCTTGAGCACCCCGCCGATGCAGTTCACCGAGAAGATGACCCGGCCGCCGGTGGTGGCGTCGAACATGTCCAGAATCTTTTCCCGCAGCTTCCAGCTTTCCATGAACAGGCTCTCAAAGCCCATGGCATCGGCCAGCAGGCCCAGCCACAACAGATGGGAGTGGATGCGGCTCATCTCCATCCAGATGGTGCGCAGATACCTGGCCCGGGGCGGGACCTCCAGGTTCATGATCTGTTCCAGGGTCTGGCAGTAGCCCAGGCCGTGGCCAAAGCTGCAGATGCCGCACACCCGCTCCGCAATATAGACGTATTCCTTGAAATCCTTGGTTTCCACCAGTTTTTCCAGCCCGCGGTGCACGAACCCGATGCTGGGCACCGCCTCGACCACCACCTCGTCCTCCAGGACCAGGTCCAGGTGGACCGGCTCCGGCAGGACGGGATGCTGGGGGCCAAACGGCACAATGCTTCGTTTTGCCATCTTCTTACCCCTTTTCCTTGAACGGTGTGGGCCGCGCAATGCGGTAGAGTTTGTCGTGATAATCGCCCTGGATGCTCTCGATCTTCACGCCGAAGAGCTCCACGGCCTCGTTCTCCTGCAAAAAGGCACCCGGGTACACCTGAGTGATGCTGGGCACCGATTCCTCGGTGGCCACGGTCAGCCGCAGGGTGCGCATATCGTATCCCTTGACGAAGGAATAGCTCAGCTCATAGCCGTCGGGCAGGCGGACGGCGCACAGCTGGGCCACCCGCCAGTTATCCATCTTGAAGCGGATCACCTGGGGCATGAACTGCTCCAGGGTGATGGGTTCAATGGTGTTGGCATACTCCATTGCTCAGTTCTCCCCTTTCCCGTCGTCGGCGTTCTTGTCGTAGTTCTTCCGCTTTTCTTCCAGAATTTCCAAAGCCTTCACCACGCCGTCGATGATGGCCTGGGGCCGGGCCGCGCAGCCGGGCACATACACATCCACCGGGATCACCGTGTCGATGCCGCCCTTGATGTTGTAGCAGTCCTTGAACACCCCGCCGGTGCAGGCGCAGATGCCCACCGCCACCACGACCTTGGGGTTGGGCATCTGTTCATACAGCTGTTTGACCACGCTCTCACACTGGGCGTTGACCCCGCCGGTGATGAGCAGGATGTCCGCCTGGAAGGGGTCGCCGGTGTTGATGATGCCGAAACGTTCAATGTCATATTTGGGTGTGGTGCAGGCCAGCACCTCAATGTCGCACCCGTTGCAGCTGCTGGCATCGTAATGCAGCATCCAGGGGGACTTTGCCAGTTTTTTCATTGTTGTATTTTCCCCCTTTTCAGCGTACCAGCATGAGAATCAGACCGTTCAGCCCGCCGGCCAGCAGGGTGACCACCCAGCAGCTGTCCAGCAGGGTGCGCCACTTAACCCGGGCGGAGACGTTGTCCCACAGAATTTCCAGCAGATACACCACCAGGCAGGCCACAATGGCAATGGGCCAGCTCCACCAGTGTTCGTTGATGAAGAAGAGCGCTACCAGGCCCAGCATGAGCACCATCTCATAGTATTCGGCAATGTTCATGATGGCCAGGGTGGGCCCGGCCATCTCGGTGGTGATGCCCTTGACCATCTCCTGGTGGGCATGGTGGCTGGTGGACAAATCAAAAGGCGACTTGCGCAGCTTGATGGCAGTGATGAACATAAAGCCCAAAAGGAACCCGGGCATGACCAGCACCGCGCTGTGGGGCATCTGGATAATATCCCCCACATGGAAGCTGCCGGTGGCCAGGTAGAAGCCCACCGCCATGAGCAGGGTCAGGGGTTCGTAGGCCATCATCTGGATCATCTCCCGTCCGGCACCCAGGGTGGAGAAGGGGGAGGAGTCGCTGGAGGCCGCCATGACCAGGAACATATCGGCGGTGGACAGGATGAACAGGCACATGAGGATGTCCGCCCCCGCAAAGAGCATGGACCCCGCCACGGCCAGAAAAACCAGATAGCTCAAATTGAGCAGCATCTGCACGCTGTTCACCGCGATCATCTGTTTGGAGAACAGCTTCTTGATATCGTAAAAGGGCTGCAGCAGCGGCGGACCCTGACGGCCCTGCATCCGGGCGCTGACACGGCGGTCCAGTGCGTCCAGCAGGCCGCCCACCAGGGGCGCCAGCACAAGATACCCCACAACCGAAAGAACCGGCATCATACCGCACCTCCTATGATCATACAGAGCATGACGATGATCACCCCGGCGGAGATGATGACGCCCGGCCGCATGAGACGGCGGCGCCCGAACTCAAACCGCAGGTACCAGTTGCTCAGATACAGATGTTCCGGGTCTCCGAAGCTGTTGGTGAAGTAGGTGTTGTCCCCTTCGTTGACGCCGCCCATGTAGATGGGCACATAGTGCCGGTGGGCGGACCGGGTGAGCAGGAACATCAGAGAAGGCACGAAGATGACGCTGATGAGCATGATGGCCATGGTGGTCAGCACGCTCATGGACAGCACCTCGTGGGCGGTGCCGTACAGTTCCTCAATGATGGGGGTGACCACCCGGGAGGAGACCAAGGGGAACAACAGGCACAGCCCCAGGGTGGCCGCCGCATGGATGTACATGGACAGATACTGGTCCTTCCGGGTCACGTCGGTGACCTTCACCTTTGTGTGGTGCAACGACACCAGCTTGCACAGCCACTTGGTCCAGTACAGCATGGTGGTGGCGCTGCCGTAGGCCAAAAAGATGACCAGCAGGTAGTTGTCCGCGTCCACAAAGGCTTTCAGGGCCACCCACTTGGAGATCAGCATGCCGAAGGGCGCCAGATACATGCCCGCAATGCCGATGCCCATGATGTAGGTCAGCCGGGGCAGGCGGAGCAACAGGCCGTGCATGTCCTCAATATCCCGGGAGCCCAGGGAGTTTTCGATGGAGCCCACAGCCTGGAAGAGCATGGATTTGCTCACCGAGTGGAAGATCATCAAAAGCACCGCCGCCCAGATGGTTTCCTCGGCGCCGATGCCCGCACAGGCCACGATCAGCCCCAGGTTGGACACGGTGGAGAAGGCCAGGACCTTTTTGCCGTCGTTCTGGGCAATGGCCATCATGCTGGCCGCAATGAAGGTAAAGCCACCAATGAAAGCCACAGTCATGCCGGTCATGTTGCCCGCCATGGCGGGGGCCAGCCGGATAAGCAGGTAGACGCCCGCCTTGACCATGGTGGCGCTGTGCAGCAGCGCGCTGGAAGGTGTAGGGGCCACCATGGCGCCCAGCAGCCAGCTGGAGAAGGGCAGCTGGGCGGACTTGGTCAGCCCGGCCATGGCCAGCAGCACCACCGGGATGGTGGCCTTGGCCGCCACCAGTTCTCCCAGCTGTACGGTGTGCAGGGTGTGGGCCGCCACCACAATGGCGATGGCAAAGCCGAAACCGCCCAAAAGGTTCATCCACAAAGCACGGAAGCTGTTGTTGACCGCTTCCTCGGTGCGGGTATAGCCGATGAGCAGGAAGGAGATGACGCTGGTGATTTCCCAGAAGAAATACATCCAGACGAGGTTTTCGGACAGAACCAGGCCCAGCATGGCCGCCAGGAAGAAGAACAGCATGGAAAAGAAGAACCCGCTGCGGTCCTGGTAGTCCTTGTGGTGCTGGTGGTAGGCCTGCATATAGCCCACGGCGTAGATGCAGATCAGCCCGCCCACCAGGGCCACGATCAAAATCATCAGCATGGACAGGCAGTCCAGCTGGATGTGGGTGGGGGATTCCACCGGGCAGGTCAGCTCCGACCAGGTGATGAGCCCGGTCTGCCCCACCGAAAGCAGCACCACCGGATACTTTTTGTATTTAATACTCAGGTACACAATGAGGACCATGAGGGCGAACTCCCCCGCCAGCATCAGGTGGTCGATGACGGGCACCGACCCGCACAGGCTGACGATCCCCCCGCCGCCCTGCAGCCAGGCCCCCAACAAAAAGGCGGCCAGCACCATGACAACCGCAGCCCCCACATAGACCACGCGGCCCCGCACACGGGGATTGCGCAGCAGGGGGATCACCAGCGCCATCAGGGCAGGCCACCCGATCAAAATTGGAATGATTGCCATATTTTCAACCTCCTCGGGGAATATTCCCGGACAATCATACAGATTTTTTGACAAATTAGTATCATTATAGTCCTGTTGTTTCCGATTTACAAGTGGATTTCCTTTGTGGATTTTTGGGTCCAATGGTGCTACAATGGGAGAGCACAGCGACTTTTTTCCGCTGTTTTTGACTGTTTTGTCCATGCCGGAAGGAGGGTTCTACCATGCATGAACTGGCCATCACCCAGAGTATTCTGGATATCTCTTTGCAGGCGGCCGCCGAGAAACATGCGTCGCATATCCGGGAAATCCGTCTGCGCATGGGGCCCTTTTCCGGGGTGGTGCCGGAGTGCGTACAGATGTATCTGGACGTGCTGGCCAAAGGCACCCCCGCCGAGGGGGCAAAAATCAAGGTGACCACGGTACCGTTGAAGGTACTGTGCCGGGACTGCGGCCGGGAAGGTGAGATCGACCGCACCCACATTGCCTGCCCCTACTGCGGCAGCCTGCGGCTGAAGCGGCTTTCGGGCAAGGAATTCATGGTGGAAAGTCTGGAGGTTGACGAATAATGGAAATCAAAGTGCTGCATCAGGTCATGGAGTGGAACGAGGACGTGAGCGCCGAGGTGCGCCGCACCCTGAAGGACCACAAGGTCTGTCTGATCAATGTGATGGGCAGCCCGGGCGCGGGCAAGACCAGCCTGATCACCGCCCTGATCGCCAGACTGCGGGAAGAATTTTCCATCGGGGTCATTGAGGGGGACATCACCGGCCAGATCGACGCCGAGAAGATCGCGGCGCTGAAGATCCCGGCGGTGCAGCTGAACACCGACGGCGCCTGCCACATCGAGGCCATGAGCATCCAGCACATCCTGCCGGACTTTGACCTGGACAGCCTGGACGTGCTGTTTGTGGAGAACATCGGCAATCTGGTCTGCCCGGCGGAGTTCGACATCGGGGAGAACCTGCGCATCACCGTGCTGAGCATTCCCGAAGGGGACGACAAGGTGGCCAAGTATCCCCTGATGTTCACCGATACCTCCTGTCTGGTGCTGAACAAATGCGATATGCTCCCCTATTTTGATTTTGACGTGAGCCGGGCCGCCGCCGACTACAAGGGCGTGAACCCGGAAGGCCCCCTGTTCCAGGTGTCCAGCCGCACCGGGGACGGGGTGGACGCCCTTGCCGACCATCTGGCCGGCAAGATCCGGGAAGCCCTGGCTGCCGACGCATGACACGGCGGCGGTTTCTCATTGAGGGCATCGTCCAGGGGGTGGGGTTCCGCCCCTTCGTCCACCGGCAGGCCGCCCGCCTGCACCTGAACGGCTGGGCCCGCAACACCGCCGCCGGGCTGGAGCTGGAGCTGGAAGGCCCCGCCCCGGCCCTGGACGACTTTCTTGCCACCCTGCGCACCGCCCCGCCGCCCCTGGCGGTGATCGAGGACATCCGCACCCAGGAGCTGGCCCCCACCGGGGAGACCGGCTTTGCCATCCTGCCCAGCCGGCAGGGGGCGGCGGCCACCCTCATCTCCCCCGACCTGGCCCCCTGCGACGCCTGTCTGGCCGAGATGAAGGACCCGAAGGGGCGGCGGTACCGGTATCCTTTTATAAATTGTACCGACTGCGGGCCCCGGTTTTCCATCATCCGCCGCCTGCCCTACGACCGTCCCGCCACCACCATGGCCGGGTTTGCCATGTGCCCCGACTGCCAGGCCGAATACGCCGACATCACCAGCCGCCGCTACCACGCCCAGCCCAACTGCTGCCCGGTATGCGGGCCCAAGGCGGTGTATCTGGACGGCAATGGCGTGCCCCGCACCGGGGACCCCATCGCCGAAGCCCAGCGGGTGCTGAGTTTGGGGGGCATTGTGGCGGTGAAGGGCACCGGGGGCATCCATCTGGCCTGCCGGGCGGACAGCCCCGGGGCCATCGCCCGGCTGCGCCGCCGCAAGCTGCGGCCGGACAAACCCCTGGCTCTCATGGCCCGGGACCTGGCCGCCGCCAAACGTCTGTGCCATGTGAGCAAGGACGAGGCCGCTTTGCTGCAAAGTCCCCGCCGCCCCATCCTGCTGCTGGACAAAAAGGACCCCGCCGGGCAGTACTGGCTCAGCGCCACCACCCGGCTGGGGGTCATGCTGCCCTATACGCCCCTGCACATCCTGCTGCTGGACGGGCAGTCCGGCGGGCCGGATCTGGTGGTCATGACCAGCGCCAACCGCCCGGGCTGCCCGGTGCTCACCGACACCCGGGAGGCGGTGGACGTGCTGCGGGGGGTGGCAGACGGCTTTCTTTTGCACGACCGGCCCATCGCCAACCGGTGCGACGATTCCCTGGCCATGGTCTGGCGGGGCGCGCCGGTCTTTTTCCGCCGCAGCCGGGGGTATGCCCCCCAGCCCATTCTGCTGGACCGGGACGCCACCGGCATTCTGGCCTTTGGCGCGGAACAGAAAGGCTCCTTTGCCGCCGGACGGGGACGCCACGCCTTTGTAAGCCAGTACATCGGTGATCTGAAAAACGCCGAGACCCTGGACCACTACCGCACCGCCCTGCGCACCACCCTGGATCTGTTCGGTCTGCCTGTCCGCGCCCTGGTGTGCGACCTGCACCCGGACTACGCCTCCACCGGGGAGGCCCAGGAGATGGCCCGGGAACGGCATCTGCCCCTGCGGCAGGTCCAACACCACTGGGCCCACATGGCCGCCTGCATGGCAGACAACCGTCTGGCGGGACCGGTGTTCGGCCTGATCTGGGACGGCACCGGCCTGGGGGAGGACGGGACCATCTGGGGCGGGGAATGTCTCATCGGAGACTTTCGCTCCTACCGCCGGGTGGGCTCGGTGCGCCCCGTTGCCCTGCCGGGCGGGGATGTGTGCACTGCTCAGATCGGCCGCACCGCCCTTTCCTTAGCTATGGACGCCCAGTGTCCCGCCTTTGCCCCCGACTTTGAGCGCCGGGACAAGGTGGCCGCCCTGCTGTGCAGCGGCTTCCGCTGCCCCAAATCTTCCGGCATCGGGCGGCTGTTCGACGGAGTGTATTCCCTGCTCACCGGCTCTGTCAAGGCCGGGTACGACGGCCAGGCCCCGGCCCTGCTGGAAGCGTTGGCTGAGGGTACCGCCCCCGAAGATGTGTATATTTCCGCCTATTATGAGGAGAATGGGGTGCGCTTTTTCGACACCCGTCCCCTCATCCGGGCCCTGTGGCAGCGCAAAAACGCCGGGGCCGGAGCCGCCGGACTGGCCGCCGGGTTCCAGCAGGCTTTGTGCCGCATGGCCCTGGACCAGTGCCGGGCCCTGAACCCGGACAAGCTGCCGGTGGTGCTTTCTGGCGGGGTGTTTCTGAACCGGGCCCTGCTGGAAGGGGTGACTTCCCTGCTGGAGGACGCCGGGTACACCGTATACACCCACAAACGGGTCTCCCCTTCTGACGAGGGGCTGGCCCTGGGCCAGCTGGCCATTGCCGCGGCCGGGGTGTGAAACTGTATTTTTGATTTCGGGAGGGTTGCTGCATGTGTCTTGCAGTTCCGCTGAAGATCGTCTCCCTGGAAGGAGACGGCAAACATGCTGTGGGGGAAGCCGCCGGGCTGACCCAGAATCTGCGGGTGGACTTTATGCCCGGCATCGCCGTGGGGGACTATGTGATGGTCCACGCGGGCTTTGCCATTGAAAAGCTCACCCCCGAGCAGGCCGCCGAAAACCTGGCCTGCATTGAGGAGGCCATCCATGCCCTGTGAGGACGCCTGGCTGAAAGCCTTCCGCAACCCCGCCGGGGCTGCCCGGCTGGTACAGGATATCCGCCGCCGCACCAAGGACCGGGCCCCGGTGCGGATCATGGAGATCTGCGGCACCCACACCATGGCCATCGCCAAGGCGGGGCTGCGCAGTCTGCTGGCCCCGGGGGTGGAGCTGATCTCCGGCCCCGGCTGCCCGGTGTGCGTGACCCCCGCCGGGGCCGTGGACGCCGCCCTGGAACTGTCCGCCCGGCCCGGTGTGACCATTGCCACCTACGGGGACCTGCTGCGGGTGCCGGGCAGTGTGCGGGGGGATACCCTGCTGCACCGCCGGGCCCAAGGGTCGGACGTGCGCACCGCCTACTCCGCCGCCGATGCGGTGGAGATGGCCCGGGCCAATCCGGACCGGGAGGTGGTGTTTTTGGGAGTGGGGTTTGAGACAACCGCCCCCGGCACCGCCGCCTGTGTGCTGGACGCCACCGGGGACGACCTGGACAATTTCTCGGTGTTCTGCCTGCTCAAGCGCACCGAGCCTGCCCTGCGGGCGCTGCTGAGTGCCCCCGACTGCGGGGTGGATGCCCTGCTCTGCCCCGGGCATGTGGCCGCCGTCACCGGGGCGGACGCCTTTGCCTTCCTGCCCCGGGAGTACGGCCTGCCCGCCGTGGTGGGCGGGTTTGAGGCCGGGGACGTGCTGTACGCCGTCTGGCGGATGGTGTGCATGGTCTGCGATGGCACCCCCGCCCTGGAAAATGAATACTCCCGTCTGGTCACCGCCGGGGGCAACCCCGCCGCCCGGGCCGCCGTGGCTGCCGTCTTTCAGCCCGCCGACAGCCTGTGGCGGGGGCTGGGGGAAATCCCGGACAGCGGTCTGGTCCTGCGGCCGGAATATGCCCGCTATGACGCTGCCGCCCGGTACGGCCTTGCCTGCCGGGCGGGCACCGAGCCCCCGGGCTGTCGGTGCGGGCAGGTCATCCGGGGGATGCTGCATCCGGAACAGTGCCCCTTGTTCGGCAAGCTCTGCCGCCCGGAGGACCCGGTGGGCCCCTGTATGGTATCCAGCGAAGGCGCCTGCGCCGCGGCCTGGAAGTACCGTTCCGCCGACGCCTGATTTTATCTAGGAGATGAACCCCATGCAATCGATCATTACCATGGATTACGGCAGCGGCGGTCTGCGCACCGCCCAGCTCATTGACGAAATTCTGCTGCCCGCTTTCGGCAATGCCGCCCTCAACGATCTGGGGGACGGGGCCGTCCTGCCCGAGTTGGGCGGTCAGCCGGTGTTTTCCACCGACAGTTTTGTGGTCACCCCCTGGAAGTTTCCGGGCGGGGACATCGGCAAGCTGGCGGTG
>CALWNO010000013.1 GCA_944382785.1 uncultured Gemmiger sp.
GACGTGGTGGGCACCGAGCACTACGAAGTGGCCCGCAGCGTCCAGAAGGTGCTGCAGCGCTACAAGGAACTGCAGGATATCATCGCCATCATGGGTATGGACGAACTGAGCGAGGAGGACAAGCTCACCGTCAACCGCGCCCGCAAGGTCCAGCGCTTCCTGAGCCAGAGCTTCACGGTGGCGGAGCAGTTCACCGGCATGCCCGGCCAGTATGTGCCGCTGAAAGAGACCATCCGCGGCTTCAAGGAGATTCTGGAAGGCAAGCACGACGACGTGCCCGAAAGTGCCTTCCTCTTTGCCGGCACCATCGACGATGTGGTGGCCCGCGCCAAGAAGGGTGATGTATGATGACCTTTCCCATTCAGATCGTGACGCCCGACGGCCTGATCTATGAGGGCCAGGCCGAACGGCTGTTCTGCCGCACCATCGCCGGGGACGTGTGCATTCTGGCCCGTCACTGCGATTATATGACCGCTCTGGGCATGGGCGAAGCCCGCCTGACCCTGGAGGACGGCACGGTGCGCCGGGCCGCCTGCATCGGCGGCCTGCTGGCGGTGACCAAGGGTGCCGCCCGCCTGGTGGCCACCACCTGGGAGTGGGCGGAGGACATCGACAAGGCCCGGGCTGAGGCCAGCCGCCAGCGTGCCGAGGAGATCCTGGCCCGCAAGGGACTGGATGCCCGGGAACTGGAAATGGCCCAGGCCCGCCTGAAACGCGCCCTGGTGCGCACCAGCGTAGCTCACTGAGCGACGCCATAAAAGAGTAAACCCGCCCCCGCAAGGCAGCTGCTTTGCGGGGGCGGGTTTGTTTTGTTGTTATGCCTGGTCCGGGTTCTTCAGGCGGCGCAGGTCGCCGCTTTCCCGGAAGTCCTCATAGTCCAGGGACAGGCAGGGGTTGTAGTAGGGGTCATGGAGGATAGAGTCACGGCCATGGACTTCATACAGGCGGGCCTGCTCTTTGGCAAAGCGGGCCTTCTTGGCCGGGTCCTCCTCATCCGAGCCCCGGGACTTGCTCTCGTGGTGGTAGAGTTCGGCGTAGGGCGTCCAGACGATGCGCCAGCCCGCATCCCGTACCCGCAGGCAGAAATCCACATCGTTGAAGGCCACGGTAAAGGCCTCGTCCATGCCCCCCACCGCGTCAAAGACGGCGGTACGTACCAGCAGGCAGGCTGCCGTGACGGCGGAAAAGTCCTGCACAGTGGCCAGACGGAACATATACCCGCTGCCGCCCCGCTTGTGGTACTTGTGGCTGTGCCCGGCATAGCCGCCCAGGCCGGTGATGATGCCGGCGTGCTGGATGGTATCGTCCGGATAGTAGAGCATGGCGCCGCAGATGCCCACCCCGGGCTGGATGGCCTCGGCTACCATCTGGGTGAGCCAGTCCCCCCGGATGATCTCAATATCATTGTTGAGCATGAGCAGGAACTTGCCCTGGGCAAACTTGCGGCCGAAGTTATTGATGCGGCTGAAGTTGAAACTGCCGTTGTAGCCCACCACCCGGCACCGGTCGTACCGCTGGGGCAGGGTCTTGTAATAGGCGGTGGTAGCGGGGTCGGTGGAGTTGTTCTCGATGATAATGACCTCGAAATTGTCGTAGAAGGTCTTTGCATACAGGCTGTGCAGGCATTTTTCCAGGTCGTCGGTGTGGTCCTTGTTGGGGATGAGGATGGACACCAAGGGGGCCGGGTCCGGCATCTCCCACACCACATGGCAGGTACCGGGGAAGAGGCCATCCTCCACCCTGCCCTGCCGTCCGGTGGCGGCCAGGTGATCGCCCACCGCCTTGCGGGCTGCCGCCAGCACGTAGGGCTTGGCCCCGGTGCCGCCGCTGGTGGACGCCGCGTGCACCCGCCAGTAATAGAGCACCTGGGCCAGATGCAGCGGTTTGGCCTTGGGATCGGTACGCTGCATCTCGTCGATGAGCCGAAGGAAGAGGTCGTGATCCTGGGCACCGTCACATTCCGGGCGCTCCCCGCCCACCGCCTCAAACAGGCTGCGGCGGAACACCGCCAGATGGCAGATATAGTTCACCGCCATGAGGTATTCGGGGGCGTAGTCAGGCTTAAAGTGGGCCACGTGGGCCCCCGCCGGGGTCTTGCGGAAGAGGGCCTCATCACTGTACGCAAAGTCCGCCCCGGTATGGGCCAGAGCCTTGCCCATGCAGTAGATGGCATGGGGGGCCAGCATATCGTCGTGGTCAGCCAGGGCCAGGTACTCCCCGGTGGCCAGCTTGGCGGCGGCGTTGGTGTTGGCCGCAATGCCTCTGTTCTCGATTTTCTGGTAGACGATGCGGGAATCCTTGGCCGCCCGTGCCTGCACCAGCCGCCCTACCTCCGGGTGGGCTGCATCCGAGGCGTCCACCAGGCAAAGCTGCCAGCGGGGGCTGGTCTGGTTCTGTACACTGTCCAGAAACTGCTCCAGAAAAGGCTTTGGGGTGTTGTACAGCGGGGTCAGGATGCTGATGACCGGGAAGTCGGCGGTATCCGCCGCCCGCTGGGCGGCCAGGGCCTTGGAGGAAGGCAGATACCGGGCCCGCTTGCCCAGAAACCGCCGCTTGAAAAAGCCCGCCGCCCGGCCTGCCATGACGACGGGGCCCTGCTCTTTGGTCAGGGTAGCGGCGTAGCCGAAAAGCTCCTTCATCCGTTTGGCTTGCAGATTCATGCCGGATCACCCGTGCAGGCCCGCAGCCTGGCGCTCCATGTTTTCCACAATGATGGTGTGGATGTCCCCCACCGAGGCGGCGTATTCCAGCACCTTCCAGGGGGTGTCGGTATGGTAGTGGACCTTGACCACGTCCTCATCCCCCACCACCAGCAGGCAGTCGCCCTCGGCGCTCTGCAGGATACCGGCGCGGACTTCGTCCTCGTCCAGGTTCTTGCCTTCAATCAGAAACTGGGTATCAAAACGGTTTTTCATGGCGTTTTCCTCACTTCAGGCCGAAGTTTTCAAACAGATTGTTGAAATGTGGATTATAATACGGATCGTAATTATCAATATAGGCCCTGTACTTGGCGTAAAAAGCCGCTTTCTCCCGCTCATACCGGCGGGCGTTCTCCGAAAGGGTATCCAGGCCCCGGCTTTTGCTCTCGTAGTGGTAGGCCTCCGCCCGGGGGGTAAAGACGTTGAGCAGGCCCTGCTGCCACAGTTTCAGGCAGTAGTCCACATCGTTGTAGGCCACGGCAAAGTTTTCTTCGTCCAGGCCGCCCGCCTCCCGGTAAAGGCTGGCTTTGGTCATCAGGCAGGCACCGGTGACGGCCATATAGTCCTGGGTGGTGACCAGGCGGTACAGGTCCCCCACCGCCTTGCGGGGGTAGCTCTTGTGGCTGTGCCCCGCCGAACCGTTGATGCCCATGATGACCCCGGCGTGCTGGATGGTGTCGTCGGGGTAATAGAGCTTGGCGCCCACCGCCCCCACGTCTGCCCGCTGGCTGTAGCTGAGCAGCTCCCGCAGGAAATCCTGGGAAAGGACCTCAATATCGTTGTTGAGCAGCAGCAGGTGCTCGCCCTTGGCCTGCCCGGCGCCGAAGTTGTTGATGGCAGAGAAGTTGAAGGGCCCCTGATACCGCACCACCCGGCAGTTTTTGTACCGGTCGGGCAGGGTCTTGTAGTATTCCTCGGTGGCGGGGTCGGTGGAGTTGTTCTCGATGACCAGCACCTCGAAGTTGTCATAGCCGGCATTTTTGTACAGGCTGGACAGGCAGCGCTCCAGGTCGTCGGTGTGGTCCTTGTTGGGGATGAGCACCGACACCAGCGGGTGGCCGGTGAGTTCATACCTCACCTGGAAGGCCCCGGGTGCCCCGGGCACCAGCTCTGCCTTGCCGGGCAGGTTCAGCCGCTTGAGCTGGGCGTCGATGGCCCGCACCCCCGCTTCCAGGGCGTAGGGTTTGGCCTCCATGCCTGCGGCGGTGGACCCGGCGTGGCCCCGCCAGATATACAGCACCTTCTTGATATGCTCGATGCGGGCAGCCTTCTCGGTCAGGCGCAGCAGCAGGTCGTGGTCCTGGGCGCCGTCGAATTCCTTGTACTCGGCGGCACCGGCGGCATCCAGCAACGGACGGGAAAACACCGCCAGATGGGTGATGAAGTTGCAGCCGCGCAGATAATCCGGGGCAAAGTTCGGCTTGAAATGATACCCGCCCAGGTGTTTCAGGTCGGCGGAAAGAACAATTTCGTCACTGTACACCAAATCCGCGCCGGTGTTTTGGATGGTCTGCACACATTCAAAGAGGGCGTTGGGGTACAGCAGGTCATCGTGGTCCAGCAGGGCCAGATACGCCCCAGTGGCCAGGGCAAAGCCTGCCGTGGTGTTGGCGGCAATGCCGCCGTTTTCCACCTTCTTGTATACCACCCGGCTGTCTTTTTCGGCCAGCTTTTGGGCCAGGCGGCCGGGGACAGGGTGGGCGTCATCCGAAGCATCCACCAGCACCAGCTGCCAGTTGGCATAGGTCTGGCGCTGGACGCTCTGGACCATCTGGCGGAAGAAAGGCTCCGGCGTGTTGTACACCGGCACCACCACGCTGACCAGCGGCCCCTGCAGGTTGGCAGCCCGCTGGGCCTTCAGTTCCCGGCGCAGGGGGATGTCCGCCCGGTGGCGCCAGGAATCATGATGGAAGGCCAGCCCCACCCGGAAGGTCACGTCCCGCCAGAGCTGCTCCACCCCCTGTTCGTGCAGGGTGTCGGCGCTGCGCCGGGCCAGGTCCCGCAGATGGGCGGGGTTCAGCAGGCGCCGGGCCATGCCCCCCACACTGTCCTGGGCGGCCACATCGGCGGGGCGGTTTTCAGTTTCTTTGGCCATGGGGACCCTCCCGGGCAGGCATCAGGCGTGGTCCGCCTTCATGCTGTCCTTCTTCTCAAAATGTTTGTACTCGGCGGTGACTTCGGCGGTGGGGCCGTTGCGGCGCAGATGGCCGTGGTCCAGCCAGGCCACCTTGTTGCACATCCGCTCGATCTGCTCGATGGAATGGCTGACCAGAATGACGGTGGTGCCGCCGCTCATGAGTTCGGCCATCCGCTTTTCGCACTTCTGCTGGAACAGGAAGTCGCCCACCGACAGAATCTCGTCGGCGATGAGGATGTCCGGTTTGGTCATGGTGGCCACCGCAAAAGCCAGGCGGGCCACCATGCCGGAGGAATAGTTTTTCAAAGGCACATCCAGGAATTCCCGCAGTTCACTGAACTCCACAATGTCCTCGAACTTGCTGTCAATGTATTTTGGGGTGTAGCCCAGGACAGTGCCGTTGAGGTAGATGTTCTCCCGGGCGGTGAGGTCCATATCGAAGCCGGCGCCCAGCTCGATGAGGGGGGCGATGGTGCCCCGCACCGTGACCTTGCCGGCACTGGGCTTGTACACCCCGGAGATGATCTTGAGCAGGGTGGATTTGCCGCTGCCGTTCAGGCCAATGAGGCCGTAAAAGTCCCCGGGCATGATGTCCAGGCTCACGTCGGACAGGGCGAAGAATTCGTCAAACCGGACGCCGCCGTGCAGCAGGGCCACAAAGTATTCTTTCAGGCTTTCGTGCTTTTCCTTGGCCAGGTTGAAGCGCATGGAAACATGGTCCACCGAAATGATGGGCTGTTGCTGGTTCATCTTCCCGGCCCCCTTTACATGTACAGGACAAACTTGTCCTGGTTTTTCTTGAACACAATGACCCCCACGGTCATGCTGACCGCGGCGCACAGAAAGCAGACCACCACCATGCTCAGGGTCAGGCCCTCGCCCCACAGCACACAGCTGCGGAAGGCAGTGATGAACCAGTACATGGGGTTGATGTGGATGAGCTTCTGCATGATGCCGGACAGGGTCTCGGGGTCATAAAAGATGGCGCTGGCGTACACCAGCAGGGTGCAAAACACTTCCCAGATGTGCATGATGTCCCGCACAAAGACATACAAAGCCGACAGCAGCAGCCCGATGCCCAGGCTGAAGAAGAAGAGCATGATCAGCGGGTAGAGGGCCATCCAGGCGGTGGCGAAGGTCACCGGCGTCCAGGTGATGACAAAGACGATGACCAGGGCAATGAAGCTGAAGGCACAGTTGACCATGGCGAAGCAGACCTTCTCCATGGGGAAGATGTATTTGGGAATATAGACCTTGCGCAGCAGGGGGGCGTTTTTCAGCACGCTTTCCATGGCCATGCTGGTGGATTCCCGGAAAAAGTTGAACAGCAGCTGGCCGATGATCAGGAAGCCCGCAAAGTTGGGGATGCCCTCTCCCCGCAGGCCACGCATGATGGAATCGAAGACCAGGAACATGACCAGGCAGGTCAGCAGCGGGTTGAGGATACTCCAGGCCACGCCCAGCACGCTGCGGCGGTATTTCAGCTTGAAATCCCGGGTAATCAGGTTCTGCAGAAGATAGCGGTACTTCCAGAAGCCTGCCAATGAATTTTTGATGCTTTGCACGTTGGCGCCCTACCTTATATTTCAGTATTTTTCAAAGTACTCGAACTTCTGTTCGGCAAAGGGGGTATGCTCCTTGTCCTTGGCGCTGGTCTTGTGCTCGCAGCCGCAGTCCGGCCACTGCACATTGACGGTGGGATCGTCATAGGGGATGCCGCCCTCACTGGTGGGGTCGTACACGTCGGTGCACTTGTAGCAGAATTCGGCCACATCGGACAATACCAGGAACCCGTGGGCGAATCCTTCGGGGATATAGAACATCTTCTTGTTTTCAGCAGACAGGGTCACCCCCACCCACTTGCCGAAGGTGGAGGAGTTGGGGCGACAGTCCACAGCCACGTCGTACACTTCGCCCATGGTCACCCGGACCAGCTTGCCCTGGGTGTGGTTCTTCTGGAAGTGCAGGCCGCGCAGCACGCCCTTGGTGGAACGGCTCTGGTTGTCCTGTACAAAGGGCTTGTCGATGCCGGCGGCCACAAAGTCGTCGATCTGGTAGGTCTCCATGAAGTAGCCGCGGTCATCCCCGAAAACGGTGGGTTCGATGACGACAACGCCGGGAATCTCGGTCTGAATAAAGTTGAATTTGCCCATGGTATCTATGACTCCTTCCGATACCGATTCTCCATAAATCGGCATACTGATTCGATTTTACGTTCCTATTGTACTCTTTTTTGCCCCCGCACGCAAGACAAAGCGGGTAAGGTGTAACATTTTCACAGCAATTCCGTCTTGATGGATGCGGGCGGGCATGGTATGATGGTGGGCGAAACATCCCCAGAACAGGAGGCCGCGTCCATGACCAAAACCGAAGCCCGGGCCGCCGCCCGGCGTATCTGGCAAGCACAGACCGAAGAGGACCTGCGCCGTATGGGGCAGCGGATGTGCGCCCGGCTGTTTGGGCGGGCGGAATGGCAGCAGGCCGGGGTCATCCTGAGCTTTGTGCCCCTGCCCAGCGAACCGGACATTTCCCCTGCCCTGGACCGGGCTCTGGCCGAAGGCAAGATCCTGGCCGTGCCCCGGGTGCGGGAGCAGGGGCGGATGGAGTGGGTACGCATCACCGGGCTAGGCGAATTGCAGCCGGCCGCCTACGGCATCCGGGAACCGGTGGACGGCCCGGTGCTGGACCCGGCCACCCTGCCCTTGCATACTCTGGCCCTGGTCCCCTGCCTGGCGGCGGACCGGCAGGGGGTGCGCCTGGGCCGGGGCGGCGGGTATTATGACCGTTTTTTGGCACAGTATAAAGGCAGGCGGCTTCTGATCTGCCCTGCCGCCCTGCTGGCCGACGAGCTGCCCCGGGAGCCCTGGGACGCGGTCTTTGCCCCCGGTGAAGTCCTCACTGACCTGTAAGCCTCTCCAAAATACACCCAAAAATGAAAGGAACAAACACATGAAACGCAATCTGATGACCAAGACCTCTCTGCTGGCGCTGGCCATGGCTGCTGCTGTCTCTCTGGCCGCCTGCGGTGCCTCTTCCGAATCCGCCACCGCCACCCCGGCCCCCACAGCTACCCCGGAGACTTCCACCGCTGAGGACGGTGTTTCCGACGATATGGGCGTGGCCGAAGTGGCGGAACCGGACAGCGAGCTGTCCGCCATGGTGGACAGCATCTACGAAGCCTATCCGGTGGAACTGATGATGATGCAGACCACCGCCATTGACCTGAACGACGAAGCCTGGCTGACCTACAACACCGGCCTGAGCGCCGAGCAGGCCGCCCTGGTGGACGCCGGGGTGAAGAGCGAGTCCATGACCGGCAGCCAGGCCTATACCCTGGTGCTGCTGCGGGTCAAGAACGCCGACGACGCCCAGACGGTTGCCGACACCATGCTGGAAAAGATGGACCCGGCCCGGTGGGTCTGCGTCATGGCGGACAAGATGCGGGTGGCTACCTTTGACGACAAGGTGCTCTTTGTGATGACCGATTCCGAGCTCACCGACATCGACGCCCTGTTTGCCGCTGTGCCCGACGCCCTGGGGGTGGAGTTCACCTACGACAAGTCCGCAGAAGTGGCCGCTGATGACGCTATGGTCCCCTCTGAGGAGGAGATGAACAACCCGGTGGCGGGCTGATGAGACCGCCTCTCCCCCGTTTCTGAATCTGCAAGCAAAAACCGCCCTGCCGGAAAGCCCGGCAGGGCGGTTTTGTGTTGCTGATGCAGGTTCAGGCCGATGGGCCCGAAGCCGGATTATTCAGCGCTCTTGGCGGCGCGGATCTCCTTGATCAGTTCGGGAACAACCTTGAAAAGGTCGCCCACGATGCCGTAGGTAGCCACTTCGAAGATGGGAGCGCTCTCGTTCTTGTTGACGGCGATGATGGTGTCGGAGTCCTGCATACCGGCCACATGCTGGATGGCGCCGGAGATGCCCAGAGCCACATAGATGCGGGGATGGACGGTCTTGCCGGTCTGACCGACCTGATGGTCGGCAGACAGCCAGCCGGCATCGGTGACAGCACGGGAAGCGCCCACGACGCCGCCCAGAACGCCGGCCAGTTCCTCGGCCAGAGCGATGCCCTTGTCCACGTCGGAGCTGATGCCGCGGCCCACGGAGACGACCACGTCGGCACCGATCAGGTCAACCAGCTTCTTGGCGCTCTTCTTGATGTCCAGGATCTCCACATGGATGTCCTCGGCGGTCAGAGCGGGGGTGAACTTTTCCACCACGACCTTGGCAGCGCCGGCCTCATCGTAGGGCTGGGTCTGCATGACGCCGGGACGCACGGTGGACATCTGCGGGCGGAAGCGCGGGCAGATGATGGTGGCCATCAGGTGGCCGCCGAAGGCGGGACGGGTCATCTTCAGGTTGGTGTTCTCTTCGAACTTGGTGTTGTCCACATCGATGTTGGAGGTGGTGCGCAGGAATTCCTTGTACTTCTCCACATCCACATCCAGATGGGTGCAGTCGGCGGTCAGGCCGGTGTGCAGGCGGGCGGCGCAGCGGGGGCCCAGGTCACGGCCCAGGTTGGTGGCACCGATCAGCACGATTTCCGGCTTCTTCTCCATGACCAGGTCGCACAGGACCTTGGCATAGCCGTCGGTGGTGTAGTCCTTCAGCAGGGGGCTGTCGGCGTAGTAGACGCGGTCGGCGCCGTAGCCGCCCAGAGCCTTGATGTAATCTTCGTTGAGCTCGCTGCCCATCACAACACCGCACAGCTCCACGCCCAGGTCGTTGGCCAGCTTGCGGCCTTCGCTGAGCAGCTGATAGCTGATGGTCTGCATCTGGCCTTCGCGCTGTTCGCAGAAGACCCAAACGCCCTTGAAGGCGGCGGTGTCCATAGCATTGAATTCTGCCATTGTAGTACTCTCCTTCCTCAAATCAGGTGCTTGTCGTTGAGCAGACCAACCAGCTGGCTGGCGCTTTCGACCATCATGCCGGCGCCCTTGACCGGGGGAGCAAAGGACTTGTAGACGTTCGTGGGAGAGCCCTTCAGGCCGATGGTGTCGGTCTCGATGAGGGGATCGTCCTTCAGAGCGTTGTAGTCAAACACCTCGATGGGCTTGTCGAAGCACTCGAAGATGCCGGACACGCTCATGTAACGGGGAGTGTTCAGTTCCTTGATGCAGGTCAGCAGGCAGGGAGTCTGGACCTTCAGTTCCATGTAGCCGTCTTCCAGCTGACGCTTGACGGTCAGGCTGTTGCCGTCCTTCTTGATCTCGGTGACATAGGTGACCTGGGGCAGATGCAGCTTTTCAGCGATCTGGGGGCCAACCTGGGCGGTATCGCCGTCGATGGCCTGACGGCCGCAGAAGACGATATCGTCGGGGCCGACGCCGATCTTGTTGACGGCAGCGGCCAGGATCTGGGAGGTGGCGAAGGTGTCGGAACCGCCGAATTCACGGCCGGACACCAGCACACCGCGGTCGGCGCCGCGGGCGATCAGCTCACGCAGCATGCCTTCGGCCGGCGGCGGGCCCATGGTGACGACGACGACTTCGCAGCCGGTCTGCTCCTTCAGCTGCAGAGCAGCCTCCACAGCGTTCAGGTCGTCGGGGTTGGTGATGGTGGCCATGGCCGCACGGTCCATGGTGCCGTCCGCCTTGACGGCGACTTTGCCCTGCGTATCAGGGACCTGTTTTACACAAACGATAGCTTTCATTGTACTGCGCCCTCCTTACTTCAGCATCGCGCCGGAGATGACCATCATCTGGACTTCGCTGGTGCCTTCGTAAATTTCGGTGATCTTGGCGTCGCGCATCATCCGCTCGATGGGGTAGTCACGGGTGTAGCCGTAACCGCCGAACAGCTGCAGGCAGCGGCGGGTCACGTCGCTGGCGGTGCGGGCGGCGATCAGCTTGGCCTCGGCGGCCTCCACGCTGTAACGGCCCTTGGCGCCGTTCATGACGGCCTGCTTCTTCAGAGCAGCGGCGTACACCAGGTACTTGGCGGCTTCCACGCGGGCCTTCATCTCGGCCAGCTCGAACTGAGTGTTCTGGAAGGCGGAGATGGAGCGGCCGAACTGCTTGCGTTCCTTGACGTAAGCCACGGTCTCGTCAATGGCGCCCTCGGCGATGCCCAGAGCCTGAGCAGCGATGCCGATACGGCCGCCGTCCAGGGTGGCCATGGCCAGCTGGAAGCCCTTGCCCTTGACGCCCAGCAGGCGATCCTTGGGGATGATGCAGTCTTCCATGATCAGCTCGCAGGTGGAAGAACCGCGGATGCCCATCTTGTCTTCGGGCTTGCCGACCTTGAAGCCGGGGTCGGTGCGCTCGACGATGAAAGCGGAAATTTCCTTCTGCTTGCGGCCGCGCTTGTCGGTGACAAAGCCGGTGACAGCGATGATGATGAAGACATTGGCATAGCCGGCGTTGGTGATGAAGATCTTGGAGCCGTTGAGCTTCCAGTGGTCGCCTTCATCCACAGCGAAGGTCTGCTGGCCCTGGGCGTCGGTGCCGGCGCCGGGTTCGGTCAGGCCGAAAGCGCCGATCCATTCGCCGCTGCACAGCTTGGGCAGGTACTTGGCCTTCTGCTCGGGGGTGCCGTTCTCATAAATGGGAGCAGCGCACAGAGAGGTGTGAGCGGAGATGATGACACCGGTGGTGCCACAGACCTTGCTCATTTCCTCAACAGCCATGACGTAGGACAGCACATCGCCGCCGGCGCCGCCGTATTCTTTGGGGAAATAGATGCCCATCATGCCGAGCTTGGCCATCTTCTGGACAGTCTCGATGGGGAAATACTCTTCAGCATCGACCTTCTTGGCCAGGGGCTTGACCTCGTTTTCGGCAAACTCCTTGTACATTTTCTGTACCATCTGCTGCTGTTTGGACAGGGTGAAATCCATAGCGATAATCCTCCTTATGCAAACGAAATTCCCCCGCCGCCGTTCTGGGGGCGGGAGAAACTCGTCTTACTGTTTACAGGGCGTCGACCGGGGTCTTGGTGCGGTCAGCGTTGTAGACATAGAAGCCCTTGCCGGTCTTGCAGCCCAGGTTGCCGCCGCGGACCATCTTGCGGATCAGCGGGCAAGCGCGATACTTGCTGTCGCCGGTCTCCTTGTACAGGACGTCCATGATGGCCAGGCAGATGTCCAAGCCGACGAAGTCGCCCAGTTCCAGGGGGCCCATGGGATGGTTGGCGCCCAGCTTCATGGCGGTGTCGATGCCGGCGATGTCGGAAACGCCTTCCATCTTGATGAAGGCAGCCTCATTGATCATGGGGATCAGGATGCGGTTGACCACGAAGCCGGCAGCTTCGTTGACCTGCACGGGGGTCTTGCCGATCTCGGCGCTGATCTTCTTGATGGTGTCCACGGTCTCGGCGGGGGTGTTCACACCGGCGATGACCTCGATGAGCTTCATGCGGTCAGCGGGGTTGAAGAAGTGCATGCCCACCAGAGGACGGGACAGGCCCTTGCCGATCTCGGTGATGGACAGGGAGGAGGTGTTGGAAGCAAAGACGCATTCCGGCTTGCAGATCTTGTCCAGTTCGCCGAAGGTGGTCTGCTTGACCTTCATATCCTCGAAAGCAGCTTCCACGATCAGGTCGCAGTCAGCGCACAGGTCTTCCTTCAGGCCAGCGGTGATGGCAGCCATGCGGCGGTCCACTTCAGCCTGGTCCAGCTTGCCCTTGGCAACCAGCTTGGCATAGCCCTTGGCGATCTTGTCCTTGCCGCCCTCGGCCCATTCCTGCTTGATGTCGCACAGCGCGACGGTGAAACCTTCGCACTGAGCGAAAGCCTTTGCGATGCCCTGGCCCATGGTGCCAGCGCCGATAACGCCTACCTTCATAGTAGTAACCCTCCTGAAAAATATTGTATATGTGAATCAGTTGTTGGTGAAAACCGGTTTGGGTTTCGGCTTTTCCTTGCTCAGGAAGCAGCCCATGCCTTCCACCTGGTCGTGGGTCTCGAAGCAGTCGCCGAAGAGCTTTTCTTCCACTTCCACCGCCTTGTCGATGGGCAGGGAGATGCCCTCGTTGATGGCCTGCTTGCAGTGACGGACCGCGATGGGGGCGTTCTTGGCGATCTTGGTGGCCAGCTTCATGACGTTTTCCATCAGCTCAGCCTGGGGATACACCGCGTTGACCAGACCGATGCGCAGGGCCTCGTCCGCCTTGATGTTCAGAGCGGAGTAGACCAGCTGCTTGGCCATGCCCATGCCCACCAGACGGGCCAGGCGCTGGGTGCCGCCGAAACCGGGGGTGATGCCCAGGCCCACTTCGGGCTGACCGAAGACAGCGTTGTCGGAGCAGATGCGGATGTCGCAGCTCATGGCCAGCTCATTGCCGCCGCCCAGAGCGAAACCGTTGACCGCCGCGATGACAGGCAGGGGGAAGTGCTCGATCATCAGGAAGATGTCGTTGCCCAGCTTGCCGAAAGCCTCGCCCTCGGCCTTGGTCATGGTGGACATGGAACCGATGTCCGCGCCCGCCACGAAGCTCTTGTCCCCGGCGCCGGTCAGCACGACACAACGCACGGTGTTCTGATCGATGCCCTCAAAGGCGGCCTTCAGGTCGGCCAGGACTTCGGGGTTCAGGGCGTTCAGGGCTTTGGGACGGTCGATGGTGACCACGGCCACAGCACCCTGGACTTCCGTATTCACAAAAGACATAGTGGATGTTCCTCCGTTCGCGATTACATCTCAACGATGGTGGCGCAGCCCATGCCGCCGCCGATGCACAGGGTAGCCAGGCCCTTGTGAGCGCCGCGATGCTTCATGGCGTACAGCAGGGTGACCAGGATACGGGCACCGGAAGCGCCGACGGGATGGCCCAGAGCGATGGCGCCGCCGTTGACGTTGACCTTGCTCATGTCGAATTCCAGGTCATGAGCAACGGCCAGGCTCTGCGCAGCGAAAGCCTCGTTGGCTTCGATGAGGTCCATATCGGCAACGGTCAGGCCGGTCTTGGCCATGACCTTGCGGGTAGCGGCGATGGGGCCGACACCCATGATGGAGGGATCAACGCCGCCCAGAGCGCCGCCAACCCAGGTAGCCATGGGGGTGATGCCCAGTTCCTTGGCCTTGTCTTCGCTCATGATGACCAGAGCAGCAGCGCCGTCGTTGATGGCGGAGGAGTTGCCGGCGGTGACGATGCCGTCCTTCTTGAAGGCGGGCTTCAGCTTGCCCAGCACTTCCATGGGGCTCAGACGGGGGCCTTCATCGGTATCGAAGACGATCTCGGCCTTCTTGGTCTTGATGGTGACGGGAACGATCTCGTCCTTGAAAGCGCCGGACTTGATGGCGGCGTCGGCCTTGACCTGGCTGTTGTAAGCGAACTCATCCAGCTGCTCACGGGTCAGGCCCCACTGCTCGGCCACATTCTCGGCGGTGATGCCCATGTGGTAGTTGTTGAAAGCGTCCCACAGAGCGTCGTTGACCATGGTGTCAACCAGCTCGCTCTTGCCCATGGGATAGCCCATGCGGTAGCCGTAACGGCCCTTCATCATGGCGAAGGGAGCCATATCCATGTTTTCGGTGCCGCCCGCGACGACGATATCCGCGTCACCGGCCTCGATCATCTGGGCCGCCATGTTGACGCAGTTCAGGCCGGAGCCGCAGACCACGTTGACGGTGACAGCGGGGGTGGTGACGGGCAGGCCGGCTTTCAGAGAGGCCTGACGGGCGACGTTCTGGCCCAGACCGGCCTGGATGACGCAGCCCATGTACACATGATCGACCTGCTCCGCGGTGATGCCGGCGCGGGCGATGGCTTCCTTGATGACGATGGAGCCCAGCTCAGCAGCGGGAACGTTGGACAGGGTGCCGCCGAACTTGCCGATGGCAGTACGGCAGGCGGATGCGATAACGATCTTTTTCATAAGTAAGCAGCCTCCTGAAATTGGATTAAAATTCGATGGATAGCCTGTTTCGGGGTTCTATTCCAACCGCCCCGGAGGGCGGAAAGGGACTGGATAAGCGGGTCACATATCCCCGCAGCGCTGTTTGGCCTGCAGGGCGGCCTCCACATTGGGGGTGACGAACTGGGACACATCCTGCCGGTAGTGGGCGGCTTCCTTCACAATGGTGCTGGACAGGTAGCTCCACTGGATGGAGGTGGCCAGGAACACCGTCTCGATGCCGGGCAGCAGGGCGTGGTTGGTATGGGCCAGCTGCATCTCGTTTTCAAAGTCGGTGACGGCGCGCAGGCCACGCACCATGACGGTGGCTCCCTGATCCCGGGCAAAGTTGACGGTCAGACCGTCAAAGCTGGCGACTTCCACATTGGGGATGTCCTTGCAACATTCCCGGAGCATCTCCACCCTCTGCTCCACCGTGAAAAGCGGCGTCTTGGCGCTGTTGTTCAGCACCGCTACGATGAGCTTGTCAAACATGCGGGAAGCGCGGCGGATAATGTCCAGATGACCGCGGGTGACCGGGTCGAAGCTGCCGGGATACATGGCTGTTGTCATTGATTCGGGCCTTCTTCTTTGGTTGATGTGCCGCCGCTGTTAAAATTCTAACAGCTTTGGGCGCAAATATAGCACCCGTCCCGTTACGGTCTGTCATACGGTGCATGATCGGCGTTTTCAAGGGGCGCCGGGGCCGGGTCGCGGTGGCTGGGTGCGTGCAAGCAGGCGGGCTTTTGACAGCTCCGCGCTGATACCTTTATTTTTGCATGTTGTTAAGGTTTTGTCAATACCGAACTTGTTCAAAATCCGGGTCTTTTTTCATTTCTTTTTGGCTTTTTGTCCAAATTCGGCCAGTTCTATACCTATATTATTGCAAGTCGCCACAACATCCTTTGGCAAAATGTCTCATTTTTCCCGTTTGGGATGACTTTTTTCGCAATCCGGCGACAAATTCCCCCAGGGGGCTTGACCGTCCGGCCGGCAGGTGTTATTCTTTTAACAGATACTGCCTGTGCTGCGGTATTTCCGCCGCGGCCACACAGCTTTGTGATGACAAAACGAGGTGTTTTTTATGGTCAAGAGTTTTGACGAACTGATCTCCAAGGTCAAGGAATGCGGCAAGAAGACTATCGCGGTGGCTGCCGCCGAGGACGACGCCGTTCTGGAAGCCGTTGCCGAAGCCCACAAGCAGGGCATCGCCGACGCCATCCTGGTGGGTGACGAGGCCAAGATCCGCGCCATCGCCGCCGAGATGAATATCGATCTGTCCGACTACCGCATCATCAACGAGCCGGACAAGACCGCCGCCTCCCTGGCCGCCGTGAAGCTGGCCCATGACGGCGAAGCCGACATGTACATGAAGGGCCTGCTGGACACCAAGACCTTCCTGAAGAGCATCCTGAACAAGGAAGTGGGCCTGCGCACCGGCAAGACCCTGAGCCACGTGGCCGTGTTCCAGATCGAGGGCGTGGAGCAGCTGCTGTTCCTGTCCGACGTGGCCTTCATCACCTACCCCACCCTGGAGGACAAGGTCCATATCATTGAAAACACCGTGGAAGTGGCCCATGCCTGCGGCGTGGAATGCCCCAAGGTGGCTCCCCTGGCCGCCGTTGAGGTGGTCAACCCCAAGATGCCCTGCACCGTGGATGCCGACGAACTGCGCAAGATGTGCGAAGAGGGCAAGATCACCGGCTGCGTGGTGGACGGTCCCCTGTCTATGGACATTGCCATTGACCCCGAAGCCGCTGCCCACAAGGGTGCTCAGGACCGCCCTGCCGCCGGCCATGCCGACGTGCTGCTGTTCCCCGACATCCAGGCCGGCAACCTGGTCTACAAGACCCTGGTGCACACCGCCAAGTGCGAGAATGGTTGCATCCTGACCGGCACCAAGGTGCCCGCCATCCTGACCAGCCGCTCCGACTCCTTCCAGACCAAGGTCAACTCCATCGCCCTGGCCGCTGTGGTGGCCGCTGCCCTGAATAAGTGAGCATTGATTCCGCGAGAACGGTAAGAGAAGAATAACATTTGAAGAAGGAAGCGAGCTACCATGTCTATCAAGAGCCTTATCATCAACCCCGGTTCCACCTCCACCAAGATCGGCGTTTTTGAGGACGAAACCCTGCTGTTCGACAAGACCCTGCGTCATCCCACCGAGGAGATCGCCAAGTATGCCTCCATCATCGACCAGAAGGACTTCCGCAAGCAGATCATCCTGGACGCCCTGAAGGAGGACAACTGCGATATTCATTCCTTTGATGTCATCGTGGGCCGCGGCGGTCTGCTCAAGCCCATTCCGGGCGGCACCTACCCCGTCAGCGACGCCCTGCTGGCCGACCTGATCGCCGGTGTGCAGGGGCAGCATGCCTCCAACCTGGGCGGCATCCTGGCCCGGGAGATCGGCGACGCCATCGGCAAGCCCTCCTACATCGTGGACCCCGTGGTGGTGGATGAGCTGTCCGACCAGGCCCGTCTGTCCGGCATGCCCGAACTGCCCCGCCGCAGCATCTTCCATGCCCTGAACCAGAAGGCCGTGGCCCGCCGGTATGCCAAGGAGCACGGCACCACCTACGATGCCCTGAACCTCATCGTCATCCACATGGGCGGCGGCGTGTCCGTTGGCGCCCACTGCAAGGGCAAGGTCATCGACGTGAACAACATCCTGGACGGCGAGGGCTGCTTCAGCCCCGAGCGCGCCGGCACCGTGCCCGCCGGTGACCTGGTGAAGATGTGCTTCTCCGGCAAGTACACCCAGAAGGAAATCTACAAGAAGATCTGCGGCAACGGCGGCTTCAACGGTTATCTGCACACCAATGACGCCCGCGTGGTGGACAAGATGGTCCACGAGGGTGACAAGTTTGCCAAGCTGGTGCAGGATGCCTTCTACTATCAGATCGCCAAGGACGCCGGCGCCATGGCCACCGTGCTGGAAGGCAAGGTGGATGCCATCATCCTGACCGGCGGCATCGCCTACAGCGACTACACCCGGGAGATCCTGCAGCAGAAGATCGGCTGGATCGCCCCCATCACCGTCTATCCCGGCGAGGACGAACTGCTGGCCCTGGCTCAGGGCGCCCTGCGTGTCATGAACGGCGAAGAGCAGCCCCAGACCTATTGATTCACCCGGATTCACCCCGGCCCCGCGCTTGACGGGCGCCGCCTCAGCGGTTATAATGAGTAATACCGCCGAGGTGTTGCGCAGCTGGTAGCGCGCCTGGTTTGGGACCAGGAGGCCGCAGGTTCAAGTCCTGTCACCTCGACCAAAAGCAGGCAGAAACAAAAGTTTCTGCCTGCTTTTTTGTTTGCAACAAACCGAAAAGGAGGGCGCGGTCCACATGGACCGCGCCCTCCTTTTTGTTATACCAAAAATTACAGCTGGCTCTTGTAGAGCTCCTTGATCTCCTCCACGCTGGTATCGCGGGGGTTGCCCGGGCAGCAGGCATCGGCAAAGGCGGACTCGGCCAGGAACTGGATGTCCTCCTCCTTCAGGATACCCTGCAGGTTGGCGGGAATGCCCACATCGGCGGACAGCTTCTTCACCGCGGCGATGGTGGCGTCGGCGGCCTCAGCATCGGTCATGGCATCGATGCCCTCCACGCCCATGGCCTTGCCCACGGCGCGGTAGCGCTCACCGGCCACGCTCTTGTTGTACTCCAGGCCTACCGGCAGCAGGATGGCGCAGGCCACACCGTGGGGGGTGTCATACAGGGCGCTCAGGCCGTGGGCCATGCTGTGCACAATGCCCAGACCCACGTTGGAGAAGCCCATGCCGGCAATGTACTGGCCCAGAGCCATGCCTTCCCGGCCTTCCGGGGTGTTCTGGACGGCAGCACGCAGATTCTCGGAAATCAGGCGGATGGCCTCCAGATGGAACATGTCGGAGATGGTGCAGTGTCCCTTGGTGATATAGCCCTCAATGGCATGGGTCAGGGCATCCATACCGGTGGCGGCGGTCAGGCCCTTGGGCATGGAAGCCATCATATCCGGGTCAACAACAGCCACCTCGGGGATGTCGTTGGTATCCACGCAGACGAACTTGCGCTTCTTTTCCATGTCGGTGATGACGTAGTTGATGGTGACTTCGGCCGCGGTGCCGGCGGTGGTGGGCACCGCGATGGTGAAGACCGCGTGCTTCTTGGTGGGAGCAACGCCTTCCAGGCTGCGCACATCGGCGAACTCAGGGTTGTTGATGATGATGCCGATGGCCTTGGCGGTGTCCATGGAGGAACCGCCGCCGATGGTAACGATGCAGTCGGCTTCCGCTTGCTTGAAGGCTTCCACACCGTCCTGGACGTTCTGGATGGTGGGGTTGGGCTTGATCTCGCTGTACACGGAATAGGCAAAGCCCGCCGCATCCAGCAGGTCGGTGACCTTCTTGGTGACGCCGAACTTGATCAGGTCGGGGTCGGAGCAGACGAAGGCCTTCTTGTAGCCGCGGGCGGTCAGCTCAGGCACAATGTTTTCGATGGCGCCATGGCCGTGATAGGAAATGGTGTTCAGAACAATACGGGAAACCATGGGAATTCTCTCCTTTTAAGTATAGAATCAGGCGGACCGGATGCCCGCCGGGGAAAACAGTGAAAATAACTGTATCAGCCTTATAATCCGATTATAGCACAAGATTCCCGAGGGTGTATCCCAGGCAAATGGTAAAATTTTCAGGCATTTTTTTGGCAGTTCCGAACAGAGGATTTCTTCTCAATTTGGGGCGAGGTCTTTTATATTTTGAACATATGTCTAAAATTGTATATGGTTTTTGGGTTGCCCCGGTAGTAGGATAAAAAGACAGCCTTTCCTTAAGGCCGCTTTTTACCTTGTAACAGGGAGGATTTTTCTGCCATGGACGAAAAGAAGCCGAAAACCGGTGGGATGGAAAAGATTGCCACCTTCATTGTGGACAAGCGCAATCTTTTCTTCCTGTTATACGCCCTGGCGCTGATCTTCAGCGTTGTGGCGTCGGGCTGGGTGAAGGTGGAGAACGACATCACCACCTACCTGCCCGCCGACACCGAGACCCGCCAGGGTCTGACCGTGATGAACGACAATTTCACCACCTTCGGAACCGCCCGGGTGATGGTGTCCAACGTGACGTACGACACGGCCCGGGACCTGGCCGGGACTCTGGAAGGGGTGGACGGGGTGTACAGCGTGGAGTTCGACGACACCGCCGACCACTACAAGCAGGCTTCGGCCCTGTATACCGTGACCTTTGACGGAACTTCCACCGACGAGATCAGCCTGCAGGCCCTGGACGGCATCGACCAGGCGCTGGCCGGGTATGACGCCTATGTGGACACCGAGGTGGGACAGGATATGTCCGCCGACCTGGCCAACGAGATGGGGGTCATTCTGGTTATTGCCGCGGTGATCATCGTGGTGGTGCTCACTCTGACCTCCCGCTCCTATGCGGAAGTGCCGGTGCTGCTCCTGACCTTCGGGGCTGCCGCGCTGCTCAACATGGGCACCAACTTTCTGTGCGGCACCATCTCCTTCATCTCCAACTCGGTGACGGTGATTTTGCAGCTGGCCCTGGCCATCGACTACGCCATCATCCTGTGCCACCGCTTTTCCGATGAACACGAGACCAAGGACACCCGGGAAGCCTGCATCGCCGCCCTGTCCAAGGCCATTCCGGAGATCAGTTCCTCCTCCCTAACCACCATCTCCGGCCTGGCAGCCCTGGCCTTCATGCACTTTGGCATCGGGCGGGACATGGCCACCGTGCTCATCAAGGCCATCCTGTTCAGCCTGCTGTCGGTGTTCACCCTCATGCCCGGGCTGCTCATGGTCTTCAGCCGCAAGATCGACGCCACCCGTCACCGCAAGCTTATTCCCCAGATCACCTTCCTGGGCAAGTTTGACGTGGCCACCCGGTTCATCATCCCGCCCATTTTTGTGGTGGTGGTGGTCATTGCCGCCGTGCTGGCCAACCAGTGCCCCTACTGCTACAGCTTCACCGACCTGGTGACCCCCAAGCAGAGCGTGAGCCAGATCGCCCACCAGAAGATCAAAAACACCTTCGGCAACAACAACATGGTGGCGGTGATCGTGCCCAAGGGCAACTACGACGCCGAGCGGCAGATTCTGGACCAGCTGGAAGCCTGCCCGGAGGTGGATTCCGCCCAGGGGCTGGCCAACACCGAAGCCCTGGACGGCTACATGCTGGCCGACGCTGTGACCCCGCGTCAGCTTTCGGAGATTGCAGGCATCGACTACGAGGCAGCGGAAGCCCTGTATGCGGTGTACGCCGTGGACCAGAACCAGTATGGCAGCGTGCTCAGCGGTATCGGGGACTACAAGGTGCCGTTGTTCGACATGTTCATGTTCCTGCAGAAGGAGATGAAGGACGGCAACATCACCCTGGAAGGGGAGATGCAGGACACCCTGGACGAGCTGTTCGACCAGCTGAACTGGGCCCAGGTCCAGCTGCAGAGCGACAGATACAGCCGGATGGTTGTCTACCTGAACCTGCCGGAAGAAAGTGACGAGACCATGGACTTCCTGACCACCATGCACAACATCATCGGGCAGTATTACAGCGGGGACTACTACGTGGTGGGCAACTCCACCAACGTGAAAGACCTGTCCAGCTCCTTTGTGCAGGATAACGTGCTCATCAGCGTGCTGTCTGCCCTGTTCGTGGTGCTGATCCTGCTGTTCACCTTCCAGTCGGTGGGTCTGCCCATTCTGCTGATCCTGGTCATCCAGGGCAGTATCTGGATCAATTTTTCGGTGCCCACCCTGCAGAATGAACCCCTGTATTTTCTGGGCTACCTCATCGTCAACGCCATCCAGATGGGCGCCAACATCGACTACGCCATCGTTATTTCCAGCCATTACACCGACCTGAAGAAGGAAATGCCCATCCAGAAAGCCATGATCACGGCACTGAACCAGGCCTTCCCCACCATCTTCACCTCCGGCACCATCCTGGCGGTGGCAGGCGCTCTGATCGGCGTCATGACCACCAACCCGGTCATTGCGGCCATCGGCTCCTGCCTGGGCCGGGGCACGGTGGTCTCCATCCTGCTGGTGCTGGCGGTGCTGCCTCAGATCCTGCTCATCGGGGATGTGATCGTGGAACGCACCAGCTTTGCCATGAAGGCCCCCATCGACCTGACCCGCATCAACCGCACCGCCAGCGGCAACATGCGGGTGAGCGGCCGGGTGCGCGGGTATGTGAACGGTGTCATCGACGCCGAGATCAAAGGTACCCTGAACGGCACCCTGCATGCGGCGGTGACCTCCGGCACCACCATCGAACCCACCCAGCCCGACTACTGCCTGCCGCAGGAAGCTTCCGACGCGGCGGTCTGGGCCCAGAACTACACCGAAGGGGAGGAAGTATGATGACCAAAATAGTAAAACGGAGCCTTTGCGCCCTGCTGGGCATGGCCCTGCTGGTCGGGTGCCTTCCCTTGGGCGCTCTGGCCGAGGAGGAACCCGGCGTCATCCATCTGAACGACGCCCAGGACCTGGTCCAACTGGCGGAAAATTGCCGCCTGGACAGCTGGAGCCGGGACAAGATCGTCTATCTGGACGCTGACATCGACCTGAGCGGCACCGGCTTTGAGGGGATTCCCAGCTTCGGCGGCCGGTGGGAAGGCCAGGGCCACACGGTCAGCGACCTGAACCTGACCGCCGACGGCAGCGTGCAGGGTCTGTTCCGGTACATTCAGACCTCGGGAGCGGTATACAACACCACCGCCTCCGGCACCGTACAGCCCGGGGGCACCCGGGCCCAGGTGGGCGGATTTGCGGGGCAGAACGCCGGTACCATCGAAAACTGCCGCTTTGACGGTACCGTCACCGGCACCAGCCAGGTGGGCGGCATGGCCGGGGTGAACACCGCCGACGGGGTCATTTCCGGCTGCACGGTCACCGGCAGCGTCTACGGCGACCACTTCATCGGCGGCATTGTGGGCAGCAACGACGGTGTGGTGACCGGGTGCAGCAACCTGTCCGCGGTCAACACCACCGTGAGCCAGAACGAGGTGGAACTGGAAGACCTGACGGCGGAGGATCTGCTCAAGACCGAGCGTGCCGCCGACATCACCGACATCGGCGGCGTGGCGGGCAGCTCTGCCGGGGTCATCCGGGCCTGCGTGAACCGGGGCGGTGTGGGCTATGACCACATCGGCTACAACGTGGGCGGCATTGCCGGCAGCCAGACCGGCTACCTCGAAGGCTGCGTCAACTACGGAACCATTCATGCACGCAAGGAGGGCGGCGGCATTGTGGGGCAGATGGAGCCTTCCAGCATTCTGCAGTACAGTGCCGACACCCTGCAGCAGCTGCAGGGCGAGCTGAGCACCCTGCAAGGGCTGATGAACAAGGCCAACCAGGACGCGGCGGCTTCTTCCAGCGAACTGACCGGACGGCTGACCGACCTGCAGAACCAGGTGAACACCGCCCGCACGGCGGTGGATTCCCTGCTGGACAAGCTGGCCAACGGTATCAGCATCGGCACCCAGGAGATCACCCTCACCGATCTGACCAAGCTCACCGGCAGCAGCGACACAAACGCCAATACCGATGTGAACCTCGGCACTCCCACTCCCGCTCCTTCCGAAGAACCGGAAACCACCCCAGCGCCCTCCGAGACCCCTTCTTCCACCCCGGAAGCGGAAAGTACCCCGGTTCCCCAGCCCACCGAACCCCCGGTACCCGTCGAGACGCCAGTCCCGGATGGCACCGAATCCCCTGCCGAAGAGCTGGCCAGCGAGCCCACGGACCGCAGCCAGGTCACCCACGGAGCGCCCGGGCTGGATATCGACAACGAATTGCAGCATGAAGGATCCCTGACGTTGGACGGCCAGCTGACTTTGACCGTGCCCAGCGTGGAGGTGACCGGCGGGGACGAGATCACCGCCGCCCGCAACAGCCTGAACGGCAGCCTGACCTCCATCATGGACGGGGTGGGCAGTCTGACCACTGATACCGGAGACCATACCCAGGCCCTGATCCAGGATATCCAGGCCATCACCGACCAGCTGAACGTCATCGGCAACACCCTGTTGGGTGCCGCCGAGCCCCAGGGCAATTCCGATCTGTTTGAGGATGTTTCGGACAGCGACACCGAGAGCGATACCGAAGGCAAGGTGTTCAACTGCCGCAACGAAGGCAGCGTGAACGCCGACCTGAATGCCGGGGGCATTGCCGGGGCCATGGCCCGGGAGAATGACCTGGACCCGGAGGACGACACCAGGATCAGCGGGAACAGTTCTCTGAACGTGACCTACAAGACCCGGGTGGTTCTGCGGGACTGTGAGAACGCCGGCGCCGTGCAGGTGAAGAAGGAAGCTGCCGGCGGCATTGTGGGCAGCATGGACATGGGCACGGTGCTGGGCTGCCGCAACTACGCCGACCTGAGTGAAGGGGACGCTGATTATGTAGGCGGTATTGCAGGGCGCAGCCACAGCGCCATCCGGGACTGTGCCGCCAAATGCCGCCTGGACGGCGCCGCTCATGTGGGCGGTATTGCAGGCAGCGGAACCACCATCACCGGCTGCCGGGCCCTGGTCCTGGCAGAAGGTACCGAACAGGTGGGCGCTGTGGCCGGATACCTGGAAAACGACGACCTGACCAATCTGCTGCAAAACGAGGACGGGGAACAGAGCGGCAACTATTTTGTCAGCGACACCCTGGGTGGTATTGACGGGGTGAGCTATGCCGGACAGGCCGAGCCCCTGTCTTTTGCAGATTTTGCCGCCCTGACCCAGCAGGAAGGTCTGCCCGAAGTTTTCCGGACCATTGTGCTGACTTTCCGGGCAGACGGTGCGGTGGTGGGTACCGAGGCGGTGGACTACGGCGGCAGCTTTGACGCCGGTGCGGCCCCGGCTATTCCGGCCAAGGACGGCTGCACCGCCGCCTGGCCTGCCTTTACCACCGAGGACATCCGCTTTGACCAGGTGATCGACGCGGTATACACCCCCCTTTCCACCGTGGTGGCCGGTACTGAATTGCGGGATGACGGCCGCCCCATCCTGCTGGCGGAGGGCAGCTTCGGCACCGGAGACCTGACCATGACGGCCAGCACCGATGCTCCCCTGGCAGCCGGGCAGCACACCGAGAGCTGGCAGTTCGCCCTGCCGGAAAACGACGGTTCGGCCTGGCAGATGCACTACCTGCCCCAGAAAAAGAATACAGTCATCTACCTGAAGAACGCGGACGGCAGCTGGCGCCGGGCCGACACCGTCGAGGACGGCAGCTATCTGGTATTCACCGTCCAGCCGGGGGAGGATACCCTGGCCGCGGTGGTGCAGCCCCGGGTTCCCCTGCCCCTGGCCGTGGGCGGTGTGGGTGCCGCGGTGGTCCTGCTGGCAGCGGTGGGCCTGCTCCGGCGGCGGCGCAAAGCCCACACCCAGGCATAACAAAACGGGAGAGCGAAGTTTCGCTCTCCCGTTTTTACTTTACTGAAAATCCGCGTACAGATCCAGGGCGGCGGTGGGTCCCACCACAATGACCGCGGGAGCTTCCACTCCGGCCTGTCGGGCCGCAGCTGCGATTCCGGACAAAGGCGCCCGCACGGCAGCCCGGTGGGCCGCATTGCCGCCGCTGATGACGGCGGCGGGGGTATCCCCTGCCATGCCGCCCGCCTGCAGGTCGGCGGCGATCTTCTCCAGCCGCTGCAGGCCCATGAGAAAGACCAGGGTACCTTCCAGCGCCGCATACCGGCGGTAGTCGGGGGTTTCCTCGGCCTTGGTGTGGGCGGTGATGATGTGCACCTCCCGGCTCATGGCGCGGTGGGTGACGGGGATGCCCGCCTCCCCGGGAATGGCGATGGCCGAGGAGATGCCGGGCACCACCTCAAAGTCGATACCGGCCTGGCGCAGGGCCAGGGCTTCCTCGCCGCCCCGTCCAAAGACGAAGGGGTCCCCGCCCTTGAGGCGCACCACCCGGTGTCCGGCCCGGGCCAGCTCGATGAGCTTGGCGTTGATCTCGGCCTGAGGGGCCGCGTGGTGGCCGCTGCGCTTGCCCATGTAAATGGTCCGGGCGTCGGCAGGCAGCTCATCCAGCAGACTGTCGTCGATGAGGTCGTCATACACCAGGGCGGTGCACTGCCGCAGCAGCCGCAGTCCCCGCACGGTGATCAGGTCTGCCTTGCCGCACCCCGCCCCCACCAGGGCCACATGGCCGGCAGGCGTCTGGGTGTCGGGCTCCGGCGGCACAGCCAGTTCCCGCTCAAAAGCGGCGCGGAACCGGGCGGCCCGGGCGGGCTCGTCGGGGATCTGGGCTTTCAGGGTGGGGCGCAGGGCTTCCAGCCGGTCCAGGGCAGCGGCAAGGTGGGGCGGCAGCAGAGCCTCGATGCGCTCTTTCAGCCACACCGCCGCTGTGGGGCTGGCCCCGCCGGTGGAGATGCCCACCGACAGCCGCCCCCGCTGCACCAGGGCTGGGAAGACAAAGCCGCAGGCGGCCAGGTCATCCACCACGTTCACCGGGATGCGCTGTGCCCTGCACAGGGCGGAAATACTGTGGTTGAGGGAGGTGTCATCGGTGGCCGCAATGACCAGGGCAGGCGGGCCCTGCAGGTCACTTTCCGCAAAAGCACGGCGGCAAATGTTCAGGCCGGGCAGGGCCGCCAGCTCCGGGGTGATTTCCGGGGCCACCACCGTGATTTTTGGACCGTAAGGCAGCAGCTTTTCCGCCTTGCGCAGGGCCACCGTGCCGCCCCCCACCAGAAGGACGGGGGCATTGTTCAGATCGAGAAAGATGGGAAACAGGGGCATTTATTCTTCCTCCTTCCGGGGCAGATCGCAGTAATACCGCCAGCCCCGGGCGGTCTGGATGCGGCCCTGCCGGATACCGAACACCGGTTCCAGCACGCCGCTTTCGTAGATTTCTTCGGGGGTACCGCTCTGCACCAACCGCCCGTCCTGCAGGACGGCCAGCCGATGAGCGCCGCCCATGGCCAGGGTCAGGTCATGCAGGACCAGCACCACCGCCCGCCCCCCGGCCGCCAGGCGGCGTGCCATATCCATGACCCCCAGCTGGTGGGCGATGTCCAGGAAGGTGGTGGGCTCATCCATGAGCACGGTGGGAGTCTGCTGGGCAATGGCCATAGCCAGATAGACCTTCTGCCGCTGGCCGCCGCTGAGCTCGTTCATGGGGCGGTCGGCCAGGTCGGCGGCGTCAGCCTCCTCCAGCGCCTGCCGCACAATGACCTTGTCCTCCGGCCGGTAATGCCGGGGGTAGGACAGGTGGGGGAACCGCCCGTGAAGCACCATCCGCTTGGCGGTGATGTTGGGGGTGGTGCGGCTCTGGGACAAAAAGGCCGCCTGCCGGGCCACCTGCCGGGGGGAAAGCTGGGTCAGGGGCACACCATCGTACAGCACCTGCCCGCCGGTACAGGGCAGCAGCCCCAGGGCGGTGCGCAGCAAGGTGCTTTTGCCGCTGCCGTTGGGCCCGATGAGGGCCAGAACCTCCCCGGGGCGGAAGGCCAGGTCCACCCCCCGCAGCACCGGGCGATTGTGGTACCCGGCCTGTACCTGTTGCAGTTCAATCATGGGTGCGGCCTCCTCTCTGGCGGACCAGCAGCCACAAAAAGAAGGGCCCGCCCAGGATGCTCAGGATGGTGCCCACCGGCAGCTCAAAGGGAGCCGCCACCGTGCGGGCCACCAGGTCACACAAGGTCATGAGGGCCGCGCCGCCCAAAGCGGAACAGATGAGGAGGGGGCGGCTCTCCTCCCCCACCACCGACCGCACCCCATGGGGCACCAGCAGGCCCACAAAGCCCACCAGCCCGCAGAAGCTCACCGCCGACCCGGCCAGGGCCGCCGCCAGGGTGAGGAAGAGCAGCCGGGTGGGCCGCACCGAAAGGCCCAGGCTCTGGGCAGTCTCGGGGCCCAGAGCCAGCACGTCCAGCAGACCGGACAGGGAGAAGGCCAGCACCAGGCTGATGCCGATGAGCACCGCCGCCGGGGCCAGCTTGGCCATGGTGACCCCGGCCAGGCCGCCCATGCGGAAATCGGTGTAGCCGATGAGGGCGTCCGGGTAAAGGGTGGTCACCGCGTCGATGAGGGCGCTGAAGATGCTGGAGATGGCCACGCCTGCCAGCACCAGGGTGATGCGGGAGGCGCCGGTGCTTTCGGCAAACAAAAGCACCAGCAGCACCCCGGCCATGGCCCCCGCAAAGGCGGCCAGGGGGCGCACGGCGGCCATGGGGGCAATGGCACAGCTTATGGTGACCGCCAGCCCGGCCCCGGCATTGACCCCGATGATATGGGGCGCCGCCAGGGGGTTGGCCAGCACCGTCTGGATGAGTACACCGGCCACGGCCAGGGCGGCTCCGGCCAGCAGGCTGCCGCAGGTGCGGGGCAGGCGGGAGTACAGCACCACCCGGGCGGAGACTTCCGACGGGTCATTGGTAAACAGGGCCTGCAGGACCTGGGCAGGGGTGACTTCCACCGCCCCCAGGCAGAGGCTGAGCACCGCCAGGGCCAGGGTCAGCACCGCCAGAATCAGCGCGGCGGCCGCCGGGTGCTCACGCAGCCGGGTACAGGATATCCGCCAGCTGTTCATAGGCTTGCCCCCAACGTGCATTCGGTTTCAGGTTGTACAAGGTCTGGTCCATCACATAGCAGCGTCCCTCCTGCACCGCCCGCAGGCTGTTCCAGGCCGGGTTGCTGCGCAGGGTCTCGTCGGCCACCGCCTCGGCCACGGCGGGGTCGGCGGTCTGGTAAACCAGGAAGATATAATCCGGGTCCTCCTGCAAAATAACCTCCATGCTCAGGTCCTCCAGCAGGGAATTTTCCCGGTCGGCAATGTTGACGCAGTCCAGAGCGGCCAGCATCTCGCCCAGAACGTTGTCCTGGCTGTTCTTGACCTTGCAGCCGGAGCTGGATACCCGGATATACAGCACCGAAGGCTGGCTGCCGTCCGCCCGGGCAATGGCCTCATCCACCTGGGCCTGCACGTCCGCACCGTTGGTCTGGTAGGCGGCGGTGTCGCCGGTGATCTGGGTGCAGCGGTCCAGCATGCTCAGGTAGCTTTCAAAGGTGCTGACCTCAAAGTAGGCGGCGGGAATGCCCATCTCCTCAAAGGTGGGCATGAAATCCAGGTCCAGCTGGGTGTTGCAGCTGGCCACGATGAAGTCCGGCTCGGTGGCGATGAGGGTTTCCAGGCTGATCTCCTTGCTGGCGCCCAGGTCGGTCACATTGTCCAGGGGCAGGTAATCAAAGTAGGTCCAGGCGTCGTGGGCGGTGGCCACCAGCCTGTCCGCCCCGCCCGCCAGGCACCACACATCCGCAAAGCTGCCGATGAGCACCGCCACCCTCTTGGGATGGTCCACGGTAACGCTGCGGCCCAGGTCGTCCACGATGGTCACAGGGCCATCGGCGGATTCCGGGGAGGCGGTGGTCACCGCAGCGGTCTCGGCAGTGTCGGCGCTTTCAGCGGTGGTGGCGGAGGGGGCCGCCGAACAGCCGGCCAGCAGGCCCAGGGCCAGAAGGGTTGCGAGCAGTTTTTTCATGTGTTGTTCCTTTCCCGATTGCAAAGATAAATATTTTTCCCTCTTGACCGAAAAAAGCCGGGCCGCCCGGCGTCGAGGGTACACCACGCCCCTGCTGCTTTGTAAACAGGCAAGCAGAGGATCGTTTTAATGCCCTTTTCCGTCTTGCGGTCCGGCAGATCCGTATTTGCTTTTTCCGGATACTCGGTTATATGATGCGGTTTTGTCTGCGTTTAGCAGGTGGCACCGCCCACCACGGTCTTTTTCAGGGCTGCTTCCTTGTCCATGGGCTCGGTGAGCAGCTTCTGCTGCACATAGTCGAAGCCAAGACGGTCGATGGTATCGGCGAAGCGCTCCCCGGTGATGCCCTCATTGCGGAAGAAGAGGATGGCGCGTTCCACCACGTCCAGCACTTCCTCCTCGGAGGTGAAGATCTTGTCCAGGGCATGGCCATGGGCCACCTTCTTGCCCCAGCGGCCGCCGATGTAGATCTTGTAGCCGTCCATGAACTCCTCTGTCACGCCGAAGGGGCACTTGCCCTTGCAGCGGCCGCAGTGGTTGCAGGCGTCGGGATCAATGTGCAGCACACCGTTTTCCAGTTTGGCCACATGAATGGGGCAGTTCTTCTCCACCTGGCAGACCTTGCAGTTGCGGCACTTGGAGGGATCAATCATGGGAACCCGCTGGCCCACAATGCCCAGGTCGTTCAGGTTGGGCTTGACGCAGTTGTTGGGGCAGCCGCCCACGGCGATCTTGAACTTGTGGGGCAGGGTGACGTTGTGGTAGCCGATGTAGAAGCGCTCATGTAGCTTCTCGCTCAGGCCGAAGGAATCCAGCAGGCCGTACTGGCAGGTGGTACCTTTGCAGGAAACCACCGGGCGTACCAGAGAACCGGTGCCGCCGGTGCGCAGGCCCGCCTGCTGCAGGTATTCCATCAGGTCTTCCAGGTTGGCGTAGGGCACGGCCTGGATCTCCAGGGTCAGACGGGTGGTCATGGTGACCTCGCCGGAACCGAACTTTTCGGCGGCTTCGGTGATGGCCCGCTGTTCTGCTGCGGTGATCTTGCCGTTGCGGGTGATGACGCGGACGTTGAACACATCCGGGTACCGCTTGTCCTGCAGGCAGCCCAGGCCCTTGACCCGCTTGATCTCCTCGGGGATCAGGGTGCCCTTGGTGACGGGAACCTTCACCTTGTTGAAGGTCAGGCCGCCTTCCAGCACCTTGGTGTTGGTGTAGCCGAAGGACTTCAGGCGGTTCTGCAGGAAGTAGCCGCGCTTGCCGCGGGCGCAGACCAGCAGCAGCTTGGCGTCCTTGTCCAGGCCCTCAATGGGACCGGTGACCTGGGACAGATTGACCCAGCGGGCGCCGGGGATCTTGGCTTCGGGCTGCACGTCGATGACCTGATAGTCCGCGGCGGCGCCGGCGGCGTACTCGGCGGGGGTGAAGGTCTCAAAGGCACCGGAGAGCTTGTTCTCCAGAATGTAGCAGGCCTGCACAAAGGGATGGATGGCGGTGGAGAAGGGCGGCGCGTAGGCGAAGTCCAGGGTGTCGAAGCTTTCCAGGGTGGCACCAAGGGAGATGCCGGTGACTGCGATGTCCACCATCTTGTCCACAGCGCCCGCACCCAGCACCTGGATGCCCAGCAGCTTGTGGGTGGCCTTGTCCGCCACCAGCTTGGTGATGAAGCTGTCGGCGCCGGGATAGTAGTGGGCCTTGTCGTCGGTGACGCAGACCACGGTGGCGGGATCATACCCGGCCGCCTTGGCCTGGGCCTCGGTCAGGCCGGTGCGGCCAGCGTTCAGGCCGTCCAGCAGGCGGACCACGCCGGTGCCCAGGCAGCCGCCGTACAGGCTCTCATGGCCGGAGAGGTTGCGGGCCAGGCAGCGGCCGGTAATGTTGGCGGTGGAGCCCATGGCGGACCACTGGGGAGCGCCGGTCAGGGCGTTGTGGACCATGGCGCAGTCGCCCACCGCGTAGACATCGGGCAGGTTGGTCTGCTGCTTGTTGTCCACCTTGATGGTGCCCTTGAACATATCCAGGCCGGAGTTGGCCAGGAAGGCGGTGGCCGGGCGGATGCCGATGGCCAGCACCACCATGTCGGCGGGGATGAGGCCGGCGTCGGTGGTGATGCCGGTAGCCTTCTCGGTGCCGGTGATGCCCTGCAGGGCGGTGCCGGTCAGGATGCGCATGCCCGCTTCCTGCAGCTTGCGCTTGACGTAGCCGGCCATTTCGGGGTCAAAGATGTTGGGCATGAGCTGGTTGGCCATATCCACCACCGTGACCGAAACGCCTTTGGCCATGAGGTTTTCGGCCACTTCCAGGCCGATGAAGCCGCCGCCTACGACCACAGCCCGGCGGCAGGCGTTCTTGTCCACGTAATCCCGGGCGGCAATGGCATCGTCGGGGGTGCGCATCTTGAAAACACCGGGCAGGTCGGTACCGGGCACACCGGGCACAAAGGGCTCAGCACCCACGGCCAGGACCAGCTTGTCGTAGCTTTCGGTATGATCAGCACCGGTATCCACGGCGCGCAGGGTCACGGTCTTGGCGGCGGCGTCCAGGGCGACGGCCTCCTGACCGGTGTAAACCTGCACCCGGGTGAGCCCGGCGTATTTCTGGGGGGTGTTGACGATCAGGTCCTCCCGGGTGGGGATGTCACCGCCCAGGTAGTAGGGCAGACCGCAGCCCGCATAGGAGATATCCTGGCCTTTGGTGTAGATGACAACCTCGGCATCCGGCTGTTCCCGCTTGAGCTTGGCAGCAGCCTTGGTGCCGGCGGCCACGCCGCCGATAACAACAACTTTCATACAAACCTCCTGCCGGGGGTGGCGCAGCGCCCCCGCTGATTCCGAATCGGAGTTCCTGCCGGGCAGCCCCCCGGCATTCTATTACGCATTTATCATACCGCAAATGGCAAAAAAACACAAATAAAATCCGGTTATATACAGATAAGATGCGGTTATAAAAAAGACAATTTGTTTTTTGTCCCATCGATACATTCCCGATACATGGCCACGGTATGCTGGGTAGCATCAAAAACATCCGGGCGCCCTGCCGGCGCAGAAAGGACGGGATTTGCAATGATGGAAAACAGAACTTTCAGGCGGCATCTGGCCAGTGTCTTATTTCTTGTGTGTTCGGTGCTTCTGCTGGTGGCCCTGCTGGGAGCACGGCCGGTGCGCCGGGTGCGGCTGCTGGACCCCACCCGGACCGCTGCGGCCGCCGGATGGTATGAGGAGACCGAGGCCGGCAGCGGGCAGTGGGTATACCGCCAGGCATAGCCGTACAAAAGGAAAGAGGGGGCGCACAGGCTGAGTGCGCCCCCTCCTTCCTTATGAGAGGTAAGCAGGAAATTTTACAGAAGTCCGGCCATCTGGGGCAGGCCCAGGCTGATGAAGGGTACATAGGTCACCAGCAGCAGGCCCACCAGGATGGCCGCATAGTAGGCCAGCATATAAGGCATGACCTTGGACAGGCTGGACCGGCCCACCTTGATGGCCACGAACAGGGTGTTGCCCACGGGCGGGGTGATGTTGCCGATGCACAGGTTGTACACCAGGATCAGACCGAACTGCACCGGGTCCATGCCGAAGGTCTTGACGATGGGCAGGAACAGCGGGGTAAAAATCAGGATGGCGGGGGTGACGTCCATGAAGGTACCGGCCACCAGCAGGATCACGTTCATGATGAGCAGGATCAGGATGGGGTTGGTGGTCACGCCCAGCAAAGCTTCGGAGATAGCCTGGGGGATCTGGGTGAAGGCCATGACCCAGCCCAGAATGTTGGACACGCCGATGAGGAATACGACCATGCCGCTCATCTTGGCGCTTTCCACCACGATATTCCAGAAGGACTTGAGGGTGATGTTGCGGTAGCAGATGCCCAGGATCAGGGCGTAGACCACGGCGATGGCGGAGCCTTCGGTGGCGGTGAAGATGCCGCCCACGATGCCGCCGATGACCACCACGATCAGGGACAGGCTGGGCAGAGCGGCCAGGGTGGCGCGGCCCAGATTTTTCCAGTCATACTTGCCTGGGGTGCCCTTGTAGCCTTTCTTTTTGGCGATGATGATTGCCACCACCATGCAGGCAATGGCCCAGATGATACCGGGTATATACCCGGCCAGGAACAAAGCGGCCACCGAGGTGCCGCCCGCGGCCAGGGAGTAGGTAATCAGGGCGTTGGAGGGGGGAATCAGCAGACCGGAGGGGGCGGAAGCGCCGTTGGTGGCGGCGCACAGGGCCTTGTCGTAGCCCTGTTCCTCCTCCCCTTCCTCCACCATGCTGCCCACGGCAGCGGCGGCGGCGGAAGCGGAGCCTGAGATGGCACCGAACAAAGCGTTGGCGCCCACGTTGGTGACCAGCAGGGCCCCGGGCAGCTTGCCCAGCAGGGCCATGACGAAGTTCACCAGCCGTTTGGCAATGCCGCCCTGGTTCATCAGGTTACCGGCCAGGATGAAGAAAGGGATAGCCGTGAGGCTGAATTTGCTCATGCCCACAAAGATGCGCTGGGCACCGGTGACCACCGAGATGTCCAGGGGAACGGTCTGCAGGATGGCAATGAGGGAGGAGATGCCGATGGCGTAGGAGATGGGCACGCCCACAACCAGCAGCACCGCCAGTGCCACGACGATGATGATGAGAGATTGAATGGCCATGTCTTACGCCTCCTTTGTTTCTTGGGTCTCACCCTTGCAGATATCCACAATATTCAGGACGGTATAAATCATGTTGAGAACGCCGCACAAAGGCATGACCACATAGAACACGCCCACGGCCACCCCCAGGGAGGAGGTCATCTGGCCCATGGCCAGCTGGGAGATCTCAATGCCGCCGTACACCAGAATGATGCCCGAGAAGGCAAAGGCGATGAGCTCGCCGAAGATGTTCAGGGCTTTCTGCACCGGGGGACTCATGCGTTCCACCAGGATGGGGATGTTCATATGGCCCCGCTCCCCGGTGATCAGGGAAGCGCCCAGCAGACTGGCCCAGGCAAACAGGTAGGAGACCAGTTCCTCCGACCAGGAGGAGGGGTTTGCCAGTACGTACCGGGTAAAGACCTGCCAGCAGGTCAGCAGGACCATGGCGATAAAGCTGACGCCGGCCAGCACGTTCAGCGCTTTGGTCAGCACATTTCTCAAGGCTTTCATCCGTTTTCACCTCCCTCGGTGTCGGTGGGATACTGCTCGTTGTACGCCTGGATGGCATCGTAGATGGGCTGGAGGTCGGGATACTTTTCCAGCATTTCCTGATGCATGGGCTCGCAGGCTTCCTGGAAGGGTTTGGTGTCCGGGTAGAGGAACTGCACCCCCTGCTCGTTCTGGGCGCGGTCCTTGGCCGCCTCCACGGCAGTGCCCCATTCCTCCCGCTGGACCTGGTTGACCAGCTCGAAACCTTCCTCAAAGATGGCCCGCTCTTCCTCGCTCAGGCCGTCCAGGAAGTCCACGTTGCCGATGAGGATATCAGGGATCATCTGGTGCATGTCGTAGGAATAGTATTTGCACACGTCTCCGTGACCGTTGTCGGTCAGGGCCAGTTCGTTATTCTCGGCGCCGTCAATGATCTTGGACTGCAGGGCGGTGTACACATCGCCGAAGCCCATGGGGGTGGCGGAACCGCCCAGCAGGCTCATCATCTCCACGTTGGTGGGGGACTGCTGCACCCGGATCTTCAGGCCCTTCAGATCGGCAGGGCTTTCGATGGGGGTGTTGACGGTGTAAAAGTTGCGGGTGCCCGCGTCCAGCCAGGTCACGGCCTCAAATCCCGCCTGCTTGGTGGACTCAAAGATCGGACCGGTGATGTTCTCGTCATCCATGGCGGCATGGTAGGCCGTGCTGGAGGCGAAAAGGTATGGCAAATTGAAGAGGGTGTAGTTGTCACTGAAAGTCTCCAGCAGGGAGTTGGAGGCCACACAGAAATTGATGGCGCCGGTCTGGGTCAGCTGGACCATCTCATTCTGGGAGCCCAGCAGCTCACTGGGGAATACTTCCACATCATACTTGTCCCCCAGTTTGCTTTCGATGAACTCCTCAAATTTCACCAGCGCAATGTGGGTGGGATGGTTGGTGGACTGGTTGTGCCCGATGCGGATGATCATCTTGCCGTCCGAACCGGAACCGCCACACCCGGCCAGCAGTCCTGCCGCCAGTACCGAGGCCAGCAGCAGGGACGCCGCACGAAGTTTCTTTTTCATTCGCTCTGCCCTTCTTTCCATAGCAAGTTTTGAACAAAGGACCCTGTGCAGGAGCACAGTTGGATTCCGGCAGTCTGCCTCCTTATGATGCCGGCCTTGATTTTCCCCCAGATGCAGCAAAACAGCGGCGGTCCCACTGACGGTACCGCCGCCCTTTTCTTTGTACAAGATCCGAACGTTCGCCCCACAGGGCCAACGTACTTCATACTCAAACCATACCATAGAAATTCTACGATGTCCAGCCGAAAAGTGGCCAAAAATGCGACTTATTTTTTGGTAGTGTACCCAGAATTTCCCCGCCGGAGGAAAAAAGGAAAATGGCCCTTTGCCTTGTTTTGACGGGCTTTGTACGCTATACTGAAACTACAGTAAAAACACCGGACAGGAGGGTTTTGTATGCGCATTGTCACCCTGATGGAAAACACCCCGGGCGCTGCGGGCTGCGCCCACGAGCACGGGCTGAGTGTGTATGTGCAGACGCCCCGGCACCGCCTTGTCCTGGACACTGGGGCCACCGGCGCCTTTGCGGATAACGCCGCCGCGGTGGGCATTGACCTGATGGCCGTGGACACAGTGGTGCTCAGCCACGGGCACTACGACCACGCCGGCGGGCTGCTGCGCATGGCCGAGCTGGCACCGGGCGCCCCCATCTGGATGCAGCGGAGTGCCGGGCGGGATTTTTACCACGGGGAGAAGTACATTGGTATCGACAAGGCCATTCTCGACCTGCCCCAGGTCCGCTTTGTGGACGGGGATGTGCGGCTGGATGAGGAGCTGGTTCTTTTCAGCGGCATTACCGGACGGCGGTACTGGCCCCAGAGCAACCTGGCCCTGCGGGTGGTGGAAAACGGCACCCCTGTGCAGGATGATTTTGCCCACGAGCAGTGCCTGATGGTGGAGGCCGAAGGCAAGCGGGTGCTGCTGTCCGGCTGCGCCCACAACGGAATCCTCAACATTCTGGACCGGTACGCCCAGATTTTCGGCGGGGACCCGGATGTGGTCATCAGCGGCTTCCACATGAAAAAGGGCACCGACTACACCCCCGAAGAGTGGCAGGTCATTGAGGACACCGCCCGGGCCCTGCTGGACCACAAATGCCTGTTCTACACCGGGCACTGCACCGGCCGCCCGGCCCAGGAGCGGATGCAGCAGATCATGGGTGACCGGCTGCGGGCGCTGCACAGCGGCGAGGAACTGGTGCTGTAACGGCATTTTCCCAGTAAAAAACGAAAGACCCCGTTCCCCGGCAGGCTGCCGGAGGGCGGGGTCTTTTCTATTTGAGAGATTCAGCAAACGGAATCCATCACAGGATGTCGATGTGTTCCCCGTTGAGGGCCTTGTTCATGCTGCGCACGGCGCAGAACTTGCCGCACATGGAGCAGGTGTCCTCCTGTTCGGGGGAGCGGTCGGCACGGATGGCCCTGGCGGTCTCGGGGTCCATGGCGCAGGCCCACTGGGCTTCCCAGTCCAGAGCATGGCGGGCATCGCCCATCTTGTCGTCCATCTCCCGGGCGCCGCGCACCCCCTTGGCGATGTCGGCGGCGTGGGCAGCGATCTTGCTGGCCATGATGCCCTGCTTCACGTCCTCCACATTGGGCAGGGCCAGATGCTCGGCGGGGGTGACGTAGCACAGGAAGGCCGCGCCGTTCATGGCCGCAATGGCCCCGCCGATGGCGGCGGTGATGTGGTCGTAGCCGGGGGCGATATCGGTGACCAGGGGGCCCAGCACATAGAAAGGCGCGCCCATGCAGATGGACTGCTGCACCTTCATATTGGCGGCGATCTGGTCCATGGGCACATGGCCGGGGCCTTCCACCATGACCTGCACGTCCTTCTCCCAGGCGCGCTTGGTCAGCTCGCCCAGGCGGACCAGCTCCTCGATCTGGCAGACGTCGGTAGCGTCGGCCAGGCAGCCGGGACGGCAGGCGTCACCCAGGGAGATGGTCACATCGTATTCCCGGCAGATGTCCAGGATCTCGTCGTAATACTCATAGAAGGGGTTTTCCTGGCCGGTCATGCACATCCAGGCAAAGACCAGGGACCCGCCCCGGGAGACAATGTTCATCTTGCGCTTGTGCTTGCGGATCTGGTCGATGGTCTTGCGGGTGATGCCACAATGCAGGGTGACAAAGTCCACCCCGTCCTGGGCGTGCAGCCGCACCACGTCGATGAAGTCCTGGGCGCTCAGGGTGTCCAGGTCCCGCTGGTAGTGGATGACGCTGTCATACACCGGCACGGTGCCGATCATGACGGGGCATTCGTGGGTGAGCTTCTGGCGGAAAGGCTGGGTGTTGCCGTGGCTGGACAGGTCCATGATGGCATCCCCGCCCAGGTTGACCGCCTCCATCACCTTCTGCATCTCCACGTTGTAGTCCTTGCAGTCCCGGGAGACGCCCAGGTTCACGTTGATCTTGGTGCGCAGCATGGAGCCTACGCCCTCGGGGTCCAGGCAGGTGTGATTCTTGTTGGCCGGGATAACCACCTTGCCCGATGCCACCAGGGGCATCAGCTCCTCCACCGTCATCCGTTCCTTCCTGGCAACGATCTCCATCTGGGGGGTCACGATACCCTTGCGCGCCGCCTCCATCTGGGTGGCATAGTTCCGTTCGCTCATGATTTGACACTCCTTTTTGTATTCAGTCCGATTCCTCGGCAAAGGTCCCCTGCAGGGTCCAGGCATGGTTCATGGGCCCGCTCCCCTGCCCAAGGTCCAGCATGGCAGCCAGGGCGCCGGAAATGTACGCCTTGGCCCGACGCACCGATTCCGGCAGAGAGAACCCTTTGGCCAGGTTGGCCGCAATGGCGCTGGACAGGGTGCAGCCGGTACCGTGGGTGTTGGGGTTCTGGATGCGCGCCCCCTCAAACCACTGCAGGGTCCCGCCGGCATACAGCAGGTCGTTGGCATCCTGTACGCTGTGCCCGCCCTTGAGCAGGACGGCGCAGCCGTAGACGTCCCCGATGGCCTTGGCCGCCGCTTCCATCTCCGCCCGGTCGCGGATGGTGCGCCCGCTCAGCAGTTCCGCTTCCGGAATGTTGGGGGTGACCACCAGGGCCAGAGGCAACAGTTCTTTGGTCAGGGTGTCCACCGCCTCGGGCCGGATGAGCCGGGACCCGCTGGTGGCCACCATGACCGGGTCCACCACGATGTTTTCGGCATGGTAGAACCGCAGCCGCTGGGCAATGGTGCGGATGAGTTCGGGGGAGGAGACCATCCCGATCTTCACCGCGTCGGGGCGGATGTCGGTAAACACCGCGTCCAGCTGCTGGGCGAGAAATGTGGGGGTGGTTTCCTGGATTGCCTGTACGCCGGTGGTGTTCTGGGCGGTCAGGGCGGTGATGGCGGTCATGGCAAAGACGCCGTTCATGGTCATCGTCTTGAGATCGGCCTGAATACCGGCGCCTCCGCTGGAATCACTTCCGGCGATAGATAATGCTGTTTTCATGGAAGATGCTCCCTTTGCATTTTGCATTATTTTTTCTTAGGCGACAGAGAGTGGTGCCCCCGGTCTGCCGCCGCGGGCTGTCCTTTGGGAACAGCCCGCTGTCTTTTCCTGTTTATTTTTGGGTCATTTTCTCGGACAGGGCCCGCAGATTCCGGGCGGCGGCCTCGATGTCCTTGGCCCCGAAGAGGGCCGAGACCACGGCCACGCCGTCCACCCCGGTGCCCTGCAGCTCCAGGAGGTTTTGGGCGTTGATGCCGCCGATGGCCACCACCGGGATGTCCACAGCCTCACAGATGGCTTTGAGCCCCGCGTGGGAGAGGGCGGTCACGTCCTGTTTGGTGGAGGTGGTGAACACCGCCCCCGCCCCCAGGTAGTCAGCCCCGTCGGCGGCGGCCTTGCGGGCTTCCGCCACGTTGTGGGCCGAAACGCCCACGATCAGGTCCCGCCCGGCCCGGCGGCGCACCTCGGCGGCGGGCATGTCGTCCTGGCCCACATGCACCCCGTCCGCCCCGCAGGCCAGGGCAATGTCCAGATCATCGTTGATGAGGAAGGGCACGCCACGGGCCTTGCAAAGAGCGGCGATCTGGCGGGCTTCGGCCAGAAAAGCCTCCTTGTCCAGCTGTTTTTCCCGCAGCTGGACGCAGGTGGCCCCGCCCCGGATGGCGGCTTCCACCTGTTCATACAGGGTCTGCCGCCCCACCCAGGCGCGGTCGGTGACGGCATACAGCCGCATAGCGGTGTTATCGAGTTTCAAAGCGTTCTCCCTCCTCCAGCTGCCGGGGCGTCAGGTTGTACATGGCGTCGATGATGCGGCTGTGCAAAGCGGCATTGCCCTCCCCGGGGGTCAGGCGGCTCTGGGCGATCTGCCCGCACAGACCCATGGCGGTAACGGCGGCGGCCGCCGCTGCCAGGGGCTTGTCCGGGCTGGCGGCCACGAAAGCCGCTGTCAGGGCCGAGAGCTGGCAGCCGGTGCCGGTGACCCGGCGCATCATGGCACAGCCGTTGCGGATGCAATAGGCGGTTTTCCCGTCTGCCACCAGGTCGATGGCGCCGCTGACCGCCACCACCGCCCCGGTGCGCCGGGCCAGGTCCTTGACCATGGGAATCACCCGGTCCAGGGTCTGTTCGGTGAGGGCGTCGGCGGCGTCGGCATCCACCCCGTGAACGTTGCCGCTGCCCCGGGCCAGGACCTTGATCTCGGACAGGTTGCCCCGGATGACAGTGATGTGCAGTTCGGCCAGCAGCTGCCGGGCGGTGGTGCCCCGCAACGCCGAGATGCCCACCCCCACCGGGTCCAGCACGATGGGATGGCCCAGGGCATTGGCGGTGCACCCGGCCGACAGCAGGGCGGCCACGGTGCCGGTATGCAGGGTACCCAGATTCAGGTGCAGCCCGGCACAGGCCGTCTGCACCTCCGAGACCTCGGCGGGGTCGTCGGCCATGATGGGGGACGCTCCGCAGGCCAGCAGCAGGTTGGCGCAGTCGTTGGCGGTGACATAGTTGGTGATGTTGTGGATGAGCGGGGCCTGACGGCGCACCGCTTCCAAATAGGGTCCGAACATGAGATCTTCCTTATCTTGCCAGTGTTTTCTGCATGGTGTTCAAAGCACCGGTGCCCTTGAGGCCGTAGACCAGCGCCCCGGCGATGATGCTGCCCCCGGCAGTGGAGACCAGGAAGGGCACGATGTAGGCGTAGAAAGCCACATCCGCCACGCTCTGGCCCATGATCAGGATGGCCACGGGATAGGCGCACAGCCCGCCCAGGATGGAGGTGCCGAAGACTTCCGCCACCAGAGTCAGCGGGATGTTCTTGCTGAGCCAGTAGGCCACGCCGCACAGCAGGGCCCCGAACATGCTGCCGGGGAAGGCCATCGGGCTGCCCAGGCCGGTGATGACGCGGATGAGACTGGCCACAAAGGCCACCCCCACCCCGTACCAGGGCCCCAGGAGCACGGCGCACAGGATGTTGACCATGTGCTGCACCGGGGCGCACTTGCTGCCGAACACCGGGAAAGAGAACATGCTGCCCACCACAGCCACGGCGCAGAACACGCCGGCCAGGGCCAGTTTACGGGTCTTGTTGCTTTTCATACACAAACGCTCCTTTTGGTTTGGTTGCGGAAAACGGCCGGCACAGCGACACTTTCCCGCAAGATTCTTTTGCAGGGCTCTACCCTGCCTCTCGCTCGGAAAATTGCGGTCGAGGCTTGCTGGCCTCCTCTCACGCCGGAACACGGCTTCCCATCGCTGGCTGTACCAGACACAGGGCGCTCCCCCTCTGCCCGCCGCGGACGGCCGCGGTCCTTCCGTTTTCCACTTCCTTTCCCCAAAAAGACAAACAAAAACGGGAGACACCCGAATGGGTGCCTCCCGAAAAAAGTTCTTCTTCCACAACTTCCTACGGCGGCATTATCCGCATCAGGTGTAAGGGTCGAAGGTGATTCCTTCCTCTCAGCCCGTCAGCACGAGCTCCCCCGGTTTTTCTGTTTGGGCCTATTATAGTCCCGCCGGGCGGCGGCGTCAATGGTTTTTGGGCAAAATCCCTTTCAGTGCTGCCGTCCCCGCAGCCGGAAGGCGGCGCCCAGCAGGACGCCTGCACAGACGCTCCCCAACAGTACCACCCACACCCAGGGCCGGGCCGGGTCGCCGGTGTCCGGCCGGTCGGTGGCCAGCGGGGCCGGGGTGGGCAGCGGCGTGGGTGAGGGGGATTCCTGCCCGGCGCTATCCTGTACCGTTTCGGGGCTGGGTGTGGCGGTGGGCGGCGGAGTCAGGGTGCTGGTGTTGGTGAAAGCAACGGTGGTCCCCCCCGCAGGCAGGGTGACGGTGAGTTCGTTGGTTGCCTCCGGCGTTTCGTCGTTGAGCTGCACGGTGGTGCGGTAGTTTTCGTTTTCCGCCTCGGTGACGGTAAGGACGGTGCCGGGTTCCAGGTTTTCAAACACCAGGCGCTCTTTGTCCCGCAGGGTGGTCTGGGCTTTGCCTTCTGCATCAAATTCCAATCCACCATACTCACCGCTCAGAGGGGTTCCGTCCGGGGCGGTCAGGGTCAGAGTGAAGGCAAAGTCCTTTGTTTTGTCTCCCAGATAGCCGGCCACCCTCTTGGTGACAGTCAGCCGGGTGGGATCGTTGCGGTAGCGCACAATGGTGCTGCGGGAGAACAGGTTGCTGATATCCTGATTGCCCAGATTGATTTTCAGGTCCTGGTCGGTGCCGGCGGCATAATTCTGGGTAATTTTCAGCCGGGACCACCCGGCGTTGACCAGGAAATACACCGGGTCCCCGGGGGTGGTGGGGCCGTATTCCAGAATCTGGTTGCTGCTGTAATAGGAAAGGTCCAACGGCGCCTGGGAGGCGGGAGTCCACACGGCCCAGTCGTTGCCGGTGCCGGGGGTGTAGCTGCCCGCCGTGTACAGGGCCGCCTTGATGTCGGTGAGGGTGGCGTTGATATCGTCGGGCACCGCAAACTGCAGCATGCTGCGCACCACCTTGCCCACCCCCCGCAGCACCGACACATCGTCGGTGGCCGTGCCTGCGTCGGCGTAGATGCCGGTGTTGTCCACCACCACCTGGGTGAGCTGGTCGGAGGGGGCGTAGCCGTCCGGGGCGCTGAGTTCCTTCAGGTAGTAGGTGCCGGCGGGCAGTACCGTCCGGGTGTTGGGGAAGGTCCCCGCCCCGGGCAGGGTGATGATATCTCCCCTGTCCTGGCTCAGGTCGGCGGTGGTGACCGTGTCATAGGGCTGGGCCCCCGGGTTCACCTGGCCGTCGGTGACATCGGACGCCCGGTACAGGGCAAATTCGGCCCCCACCAGGGGTGCGGCGTTGTCCTCCCCCACCTTCTGCACAAAGAAATAGTTCTTGATATCCGGCACAAACAGCCGCACCGAGAATTCCCGCTGAAAACTGCCGTACTGGTCGGTGAGGTCGTCGTTGAGGCGGACGGTGTTCTGCGGAGTGGCCCCGGCCAGGTTGGGGGCGCTGGTGCGGTAGAACCCCACCGTGTACTGGGCGTTGTCCCCGCTGAGTTTGTCGTTGGTGGCTAACACATAGTAGTAGCTCAGGATATCCCCGGGCAGGTTGTCGATGGTGGTTTTGTAGGCGCCGCTGCTGTCCAGGGTGAATAGGTAGGGGTTGGCCCGGGCGGCGGTGAGAACATTCTGCAAAGAGGTGCCGGACTGCACCGTCCAGCCGGTGATGGGGTCGCCGGAGACGGGGTACCACTGGCTTTCGGTGCTGCTGCCGCTGCCCGAAGCGTCCTGCCGCTTGAGCACCACCGCAAAGTAGGTGCCGTCGTCGGCGGAATAGGTGGTGCCGTCCAGGCTTTCGGGGGAATCGGGCAGGGTGGCCGTGACCACCGGGCTGGCATAGGCGCCGGTATCCCAGGGATTGGCCGAAAGCAGGGTGGCCAGTTCATCATACCCCTGGGGGAAATACAGGTCGACCTGGGGCGGGGAGCGGTAGCCGATGGGGGTAACGCTTTCCACCAGGGCAAACTTGCCGGTCTGCCCTGGTCCGCCGTAGGTATTTTTCAGGTTGTTCAGGCTCAGCAGGGTGCCGTCCGGGTTCTGGAACACAAAATATCCGTTGGCCCCGGTGGTGCCGGTGGCGATGAGATTCTGGGGGTCGTAGGAGTAGTCGTCGTTGGCGTAGTACAGCCGGAATTCCGCCCCGGGCACCGGGTCCCCGATCTGGTCCACCTTGATGAGGTCGCTCTGGGGAATGGAGACCAGGTTGAATTTCAGCTTCATGTTGGAATCGTAGTTGCCCCGCTCCAGATAGAAAAATTTCAGGGTGTGGTAGGTGTTGTCCGCAAAGGTATTGGACCCGGCGTTGGTCCAGGGCACCCCGGCGGCATCGAACTTGTCCTTGATGGTGCCGTCGGGGTTGCCGTTGATGAACACATCCCCGTTCTGGAAGTCGATTTTCAGGGAGGCGGCATTGTGGATGCCCCCCAGGTCCCCCACCAGAACGTTATCGATGAACACCCACACGTCATCGTCGCCGGTGAACTCGTAGGTCACGGGGGTGCCCCCGGCGGTGCCGTCCACCGTGCCGTTGGGCTGCTGGACAAAACGGGTGGTCATGGTGACCCCGAAATAATGGTTCAGCGCCGCATTGTTGGAGCGCAGGTTCTTGACCTGGCTGTACACGTTGAAGGGGAAGAACTGCCCCGCCTGCCCCGAGGACCCGCCTGAGAGCACCCCCGGGGAATCATAGAGGATAAAAGCGTTTGTTCCCTGGTCATACTGGGCAAAGTTGAGGGCACTGTCGTAGTAATAATATCCCTGGTCGTCGATCTGCAGCAGATCCCGCACGTTGGGATAGGAGGCCTTGCCCGGGTTGGCCAGGGTTGGGTCGAAGAGGTAGTTCAAGGACTGGTCCCCCTGGCTGAGGACAGGATAGTTATTCTGCAGCAGGTCCTGCACAATGCCGGTGCGGGGTTTGGCGCTGCCGGTGTAATCGTTGATGCCGCCGTTGGGGTTGCGGGGGGCCGCCGCCGTGAACTGCAGCAGCTTGCCCTGGTTGATGCCCTGGTCCATATTGGGCGGGTTGGTGGTATCGGGGGCGTTTTGGGTGGTGATCCAGTAATCAAACAGGTTGATGGTGGTCCCCACCGGGGAGACGGCATCGGTGAGTACCGCGTCCGAAGCCAGAGGGGCGGCCGCGGCCTGCCGGGGCACGATAGAAGGACATGTTCCGCTTTCCCCCGTGGCCGGCAAGACCGCTGCCGTTTCCCCGGTGGCAGTCTCCACCGTGGCCGGCTGAGCCCCGATGGACACCGGCAGCAAAATTCCTGCCAGAGCGGCCAGCGCCAGGGCACACAGCCGCCGGCCGTTTGTATGTAGATGTTTCCTCGTGTTGCTCTCCACCTTCCGCTTGGTCTTGTGCGGAGGACTCCCCCGCCATGCCTGCTATTATAACGGCGGCTTGGTGCGGATCGTGGCGGGGTGTGTCGTACCGGTCCCGGTTTTGGAAAAAAGGCGGCAGAAAAGCAGAAATGCCGCAGCCAAAGCTGCGGCATTCCATGTATTGGAAGAGAGAGAAACGCGATTATTCTTCGGGTTTGACCATACCCACCAGGTCGAATTTTTCGGTGGAGATGACCACTTCGTAGTCCTCCTTGGCCGGTTTGGGATACTTGACCCAGATGGTGCGGTCGGACATGTTGTAGTACCAGGCGCAGTCGGCGGCATCGAAGGCTTCCCGCACGATGGTGCGCTGCATCGGCTTGCCGTCCACCGTGACCCAGTAGGCGCCCTTGGCCTTGCTGACCAGGCGCAGGGTCAGGCTGTTGACCGTGTCGGCATAGCTGCCGGTCTTGTGGAAGGCGACGGTGGTTCGGTCCCCGGCGGTGACGGTGATGGCGGTGCGGGAATAGTTGCCCTGCTTGTACTGCTCGGTGTGGCCGTCGTCGTCATACAGCACAAAGGAGGTATCGGTCTCGGCAGCGATGAGCAGGTCCAGATGGCGCAGGGTATCGCTCTCGATGTGCTTCACGTCCTCGCTGGTGACAAAGACGCCGGAACCCCGCAGGAACATGGGGATGGAGCCCAGGTCCACCGGCACCTCGATGGTCTGGCCGCCCGCGTAGGGGCGCAGGTTGTCGTTCATATCGTACCAGGTGGCACCGGCGGGCAGGTAGACGGTGCGGGTCCTGGCGCCCTTTTCCACCACGTTGGCCACCAGCACCGCAGGCCCGAACATAAAGGTCAGGTTCTGGTCGGAATAGCAGGCCGGGTCATCGGGGAATTCCAGGAAGAGGGGGCGCATGGCGGGCATGCCGTCCTGGTTGGCCTCGTACATCAGGGAGTACAGGTAGGGCAACATCCGGTAGCGCAGGGCGTAGGCGGCGCGGATGTAGTCGTTGTTTTCCTCATACATCCAGGGCTGGGTGACGGTGTTGTCGTCGTTGGCGGAGTTCAGGCAGAACCGGGGCTGGAAGATGCCGCTCTGGATCCAGCGCAGCAGCAGCTCGGCTTCGGGGGCAGCGCCCGCAAAGCCGCCGATATCGCAGCCCATGTTGGCGCAGCCGGACAGGCCCATGCCCAGGATGGTGGCAATGTTGAACTTGACGGTCCGCCAGTCGGTGAGGTTGTCCCCGCCCCAGACCTGGGCATACCGCTGGATACCCGCAAAGCCGGCCCGGTTGATGATGTAGGGACGTTCCCCGGGGTAGACTTCCGCCAGGGCCTGCTTGCCCACATAGGCCATCAGGTTGGAGTGCAGGATCTTCAGGTCGGCCATGGTGCCTTTTGCGCCCTCAAAATCACACTGGGCATCCCGGTCCTCCACCCCGTCCATCTCGCAGTTGTCGTTCCAGACGGTCTTGGCACCCAGTTCCAGCACGTTCTTCTTCAGCAGCTCTTTCCAGGTGTTGCGGCCCCGCTCGCTGGTGAAGTCGAAGAAGCGGCCTTCCCCGCCCCACCAGCGGCCGTAGTAGTCGCCGGAGCCGTCGGGGGTCTTGATAAAGACATCGTTCTTCTCAAACAGTTCCCGGTAGGGATGGTTTTTCAGGATGCCGGGCTTGAGGTTGGGAATGACGTTGATGCCCATGGCGTTCATTCTGGCAAAGAAGCCCGCCGGGTCAGGGAAACGGCGGTGGTTCCAGTTGAACACATAGCGCAGGTTGTCCTCCTCGCCGCTGGTGTAGCCGGAAGCCAGCCAGAAGTTGTCGATGAGAACCCCTTCTCTGTGGTGCTTGTCGATGACCTTGTAGATCTCCTCGTCGCAGTCCTGTTCCAGCTCGGCATAATACATGGTGGAAGCGCAGTAGCCCAGAGACTGTTTGGTGGGCAGGGCGCTGCGGCCGGTGAGCAGGGTGTAGTGGTCCAGCACCGCCGCCATGGACGGTCCGTTGAGCAGGAACAGGTCGATGTCCCCGCCGTCGGTCTGGTAGTAGCAGTAGCGGTCCCAGTAGCCGGAGATTTCCTGGCCCATATCAAAGACGCTGTCGTAGGAGTTGTGGTAGAAAAGCCCCAGGGCGTGGCGCTGTTCGTCGTTCACCCGGATGTAGAACGGGATATGCTTGTACATGGGATCGCCGCTTTCCGGATCATGGCCGATGGCGTCCTTGGGGGACATGCGCAGGCGGCGGCCCTTCTTGTCCAGATGGCCGGTCTTTTCGCCGAAGCCGTAGAAGTGGTCGTGGGCCCGGTCCATGCGGGAATAGTGGGACAGGCGGCCCAGCTGGTCCTTCTCAAAGGCGCGCTCCCGCAGGTCCTGGTAGATCAGTTCCCCGTCGGCGGTGTACAGCAGCATGGAGAAGGGGCATTTGCGGAACACCAGCTTGAGGGTGGCGGTGCGGAAGGTCAGGGTCTTGTCGGTCTCCTCGCAGGGGACGTCCAGGGCCGTGATGCGGGTACGCTCCCCTGCCAGCAGGGTGTCCATCCGGTCGGGCCAGGCGGTGGTGACCAGGGTGTAGGATTCTTCCTTGAAACGGCGGTCAAAGGAGACACGCACACGGATGATGTCGTCGGTCATGAATACCAGCATCACATCGGCGTTGTCGCCGTGGATACGGTAGCCGTTTTCGGTCTTTTCCACCGACTGGAAGTGTTTGAGCAGCATAGAAATCCTTTCCGGCGTTTACATGCCGATGAGGTCGAAATCTTCAAAAGAAACGGTCAGGACCAGGTCCTTGCGGGGGTTGGGATACTTGATGAGCACCGCCTTCTTGGTCTGGCTGTAATACCAGCCGGACTCGGCGGCCTCGAACTTGCGGCGGTTGAGGAAGTGTTCCAGCTTGGTGTCTCCCAGGGCCACCCAGAAGGGGCTGCGGTCCTTGCGGATCATCTCCACCGTGACACGCTCCACAAAATCTGTGTAGCTGCCTTCGGAGTTCATGCCCACCCGCACCACGCTGGTGCCGGACATGGCGATGATGGTCTTGCGGAAGACGCCCTTCTTGTAATCGTTGGTCACCCCGTCGTCATCGTACAGGGTGTAGATGCTCTCCTTGCCGGGGGCCAGGATCAGGTGCAGGTCGGTTGTGTGGTCGTTGGCCATGCTCATGAGCTGGTTGTCCGCCATGGGGATGATGGCGCCTTCCCGGATGAACATGGGGATGGTGGTGATGTCCACCGGCACCTCGATGGTCTGGCCGCCCTCATAGCCGGCAAAGTTGTTGTTCCAGTCGTACCACTTGCAGCCGGCGGGCAGGTAGACCTTCCAGGTCTTGACGCCGGGTTCAATGACGTTGGCCACCAGGATATCCCGGCCGAACATGAATTCAAAGCTCTCGTCGTAGACTTTTGGGTCGTCCTGGAACTCATACACCAGGGGGCGCATGATGGGCGCACCGGTGCGGCTGGCCTCATACTCGGCAGAATACAGGTACGGGGTCATGCGGTAGCGCAGCAGGATGGCATTCCGGATGATATCGGCAGAACCGCGGTACATCCAGGGCTCGGTGACGGTGTTGTCATTGCTGGCCGAGTGGATGGAGAACCGGGCCTGGAAGATGCCGTTCTGCACCCAGCGCACAAACAGTTCCTCCTCCGGGGCGGGGCCGTGGAAGCCGCCGATGTCGGCGCCCTCGTTGGGCTGGCCGGACAGGCCCATGCCGGTGATGATGGGGATGTTGTAGCGCAGGGTCTTCCAGCTGGTGAAGTTGTCGCCGCACCAGGTCTGGGCGTACTTCTGGATACCGGCGGAACCGCTGCGGCAGACAATGTAGGGACGGGCGTCTGGGTTGTGTTCCACCACCGCTTCGGCGCCGATCTTGCACATGAGGGTGCTCATGATGGGCTTGAGCTGGCCGATGGTGCCGCCCTTGCCGTCAAAGTCACAGCGGCAGTCCTTGTCCAGCAGGCTGTCATACTCACAGTTGTCGTCCCAGATGGAATCGGTGCCCACGTCAATGATGTGTTCGGTGAGGTATTCCTTCCAGACCTGGCGGCCCACCGGGCTGGTGTAGTCCCAGAAGGCGCCGTCGCCGCCCCACCATTTGCCGACCCCGTAGGTGTCTTCGGTGGAATCCTTGACGAACACACCCTTGGCGTTGAACTCGTCAAACCAGGGATGGCACAGCAGCACGCCGGGTTTGACGTTGGGCACGTTCTGGGCGCCCTTCGCGTTCATGGCGGCGAAATAGGCACGGGGGTCCTTGAAACGGTCGGTGTTCCAGGTAAAGACGCAGCGCTTGTTCTGGTAGCTGGTGTAGCCGGAGGAGAGGTGGAAGCCGTCGATGGGGAAGCCTTCCTCCTTGATGGTGTCGATGAATTCCAGCACCGCATCGTCGCTGTCCTTTTCCAGCTCGGGATAGTACATGCTGGACCCCTGGTAGCCCAGGGCCCGCTTGGGCAGCAGGGCCGGGCGGCCGGTCAGGCGGGTGTAGTTGTCCAGCACCCGGCGCAGGGTATCGCCGGCCAGCAGGAACATATCGATGTCGCCGCCGTCGGCCTGCCAGTAGGTGTAGCGGGACCAGTAGTTGCTCTTCTCGCAGCCCATGTTGAAGACGGACTCATAGAAGTTGTTGTAGTACACGCCCACAGCCTTGGCGGTGGCCCGGTTCAGCCGGATGTAGAAGGGAATGTGCTTGTACAGGGTGTCCATGACGGCGGCGTCATAGCCCATGGCGTCGGTGGCGCGCTCCCGCATAAAATGCTTGTTCTTGTTCAGCTCGCCGGTCTTTTCGCCGAAACCGTAGAAGCAGTCGTCCTCGTTCATGGCGCTGTAATGGGTGATGCGGCGGTTGGCGTCCAGGGTGTAGGGGGTGCCGGCCAGGTCGCTGTACAGCAGGTCGCCCTTGAGGTTGTACAGTTTGAATCCCAGGGGATCCTTGCAGAATTCCAGGCGCACGGCATCGGTGACAAAGGTGTAGCCGTTCTCCGTCTCATGCACCCGGGGCTCCACCGGCTGCAGGCGGGTGCGCTCGCCCGCAAACAGACCGTCCAGACGGTCCTCCCAGGCGGTGGTGGCCAGCACGTAGGATTCCTCGGCCAGCTCCTTGTCGAAGGAAACCCGCACGCGGACGATCTCGTCGGTGACAAAGCAGACCTTGATGTCCGCACAGTTGGTGTGGATCAGGAAGCAGCCGTCCAGGCGATCCATTCCACGAAATTCTTTGCACAGATACATGGAGTACTCCTCTCTCCGTTGAAGGTTGGCAGGTTGCGCACAAACAGCAGCAGCCTCCGACCCGGATTTGATGCCGTCGGAGGCTCTGCGCCCGCGGCCGCTCACGCTGCCGCGGAAAAGGGTTCAGATCAGGCCCACCAGAAGGTATCCACCAGGCCGCACAGGTACGGTACGATCATGGGGATGGCGGGGATGAAGGTGATGAGGAACAGGGCCACCACCATGCCGCAGAACAGCGGGATGATGTACTTGGTCACGCCCTCGATCTTGACTTTGGCAACGCCGCAGCCCACGAACAGGCAGGAGCCTACGGGCGGAGTGACGGAACCGATGCCCAGGTTGGTGATGAGCATGAGGCCGAAGTGGACCGGGCTCATGCCGATGCTGGTGGCAATGGGCAGGAAGATGGGGGTGAAGATCAGCACGGCGGGGGTCAGGTCCAGGAACATGCCCATGACCAGCAGAAAGACGTTCATGATGAGCAGGATGACATAGCGGTTGTCGGAGATGCTCATGAGGCCTTCGCTGATGGCGGCGGGGATGCCGGAGTAGGACATGACGTAGGACATGATGGAGGAGGCTGCGATCAGGAACAGGATGGTGGCGGAGCTCTTCATGGTGTCGGCCAGCATGTCATAGTAGGTCTTGACCGACAGTTCCCGGTAGAGGATGCCCAGCAGGGTGCAGTACAGGCACATGACCACACCGGCTTCGGTGGCGGTGAAGTAGCCGCCCAGGATGCCGCCCATGACGATGATGACGGCCAGCAGGGAGGGAATGGCGTCGATCCAGATGCGCAGGGCGGAGGCGTCCTCCTTGACGGTGGAAGCCTTATAGCCCTTCTTGACGGCCAGGAAGATGGCCAGCACAGCCACGCAGATGCCCAGCAGGATACCGGTGAGGTAGCCGCCCATGAACAGGGCTGCCACCGAAACGCCGCCGGCGGTGATGGAGTAGAGGATCAGGGGACCAGACGGGGGGATCAGGATGCCGGTGGGCGCCGCGCAGATGTTGACGGCAGCGGAGTAGTTGGGGTCGTAGCCTTCCTCATCTTCCAGGGGGCTGAGGATGGAGCCCATGGCGGAGGTGGCGGCCACAGAGGAGCCGGACACGGCACCGAAGAACATGCTGGCCAGCACGTTGGTGGCAGCCAGGTAGCCAGGGATCTTGCCCACCAGCAGGCGGGCCAGACGGATCAGGCGGCGGGCAATGCCGCCCTTGTTCATGATGTTGCCGCCCAGGGTGAAGAAGGGCAGGGCCAGCAGGGCGAAGGAGTCCAGGCCGGAGAAGCAGCGCTGGGCTGCGATCAGGGCAAAGATGTCCGCGGGCATGCTGAACAGGGCGGTGACGATGGACGCAATACCGATACCGGCGGAAATGGGCACGCCGGCCAGCAGCAGGACGAAGAACGAGCCGAACAGGCACAGAGTGGCTTGAATGACCATCAGTTGTTGCCTCCCTTCTTGTCAATGTAGATCTGAACGTACTTGAGCACCCGGGCCAGCACGATGAAGGCACCGGAGATGGGCAGCACCGAGTACAGGAAGGAGTACGGCAGGTGCATGACCGAAGAGACGTTCAGGGCGTTGGTGGCCAGCTTGAAGCCTCCGTAGATGAAGACGTAGCAGACAAAGAACAGGATCATCGCTTCGATGAAGATGTTCAGCAGCACCGCGGCCACCCCCTTGACCCGGTCCTTGACCAGGTCCAGAGCCAGGTGTTCGTCCCGGTAGAAGCAGTAGGCTGAACCGATCAAAGACGCCCAGATCAGAACATAGCGCAAAAATTCATCGGTCACGGTGGAGGGGTCGTTCAGGATCATACGGGTGAAGATCTGCCAGGTACCGCCCAGCAGCAGAGCAAACATGGAAAGCGCCAGCAAAAAACGCATGACGGTATCCAGAATTTTATCGAATTTTTTCACAAGCTCATCTCCTCTCACAGGATACAGGCCGGCAGGGGGCCTGCGGTTTCACGGCAGGGAATGCCCTCAGCCTTCGGCCTGGATGCGTTCCACATACTCATACACTTCCGGGGATTCGGTTTTCAGGTCCTCATAGATGGACTGGCAGGCCTCCTGGAAGGCGGCGGTGTCCACATCCCGGACCAGTTCCACGCCCTTGGCTTCGGCGTCGGCCAGGACCTCGTTCTCAAAGTCAGTCCAGGCGGTCTTGTAATCCTCGGTCATGGTCTTGGCGCACTCGGTCATGATCTGGCGCTGGTTGTCGGACATTTCGTTCCAGGTCTTGGTGGAGATGAGCAGAATGTCGGGGATGCGGGTGTGCTCGTCGAAGCAATAATACTTGGTAACGTCGGCGTGGTCGCGCAGGGCGGTGACGTTGTTTTCAGCGCCGTCAATGACGCCCTGCTGCATGCCGGTGTAGATATCGGAGTAGCCCATGACGGTGGCGGAACCACCCAGAGCGTTCATCATGTCAATGGCCATCTGGGAGTCCATGGTGCGGATGCGCAGCCCCTTCAGGTCCGCCGGGGTGCGGATGGCACGGTCGGCAGTGTAGAAGGAGCGGGCGCCGGAATCCATCCAGGTCAGGCCCATGAAGCCTTCGTCGGCGGTGAGCTGGTACAGATCCTGGGCGATCTCGCCGTCCATGACCTTGTAGTAGTGCTGCTGGTCGTTAAAGACGTAAGGCACCGAAAGCACGTTCCACTCGCTCTGGAAGTTGCCCAGGGTGGACGCGGAGACCTTGGCCATGTCCAGGGCACCGGCACGGATCTGGGTGATGTTGTCCGTCTCGCTGCCCAGCACGCCGTTGGGGAAGATCTCGATGTTGATGGTGCCGTTGGACTTTTCCTTCACATCCTCGGCAAAGGCGGTCAGGGCGATGTGAACCGCATGGTCCTCCGCCAGGCCGTGGGACAGGGTCAGGTTGAACACCTTCTCCTCCCCGCTGTCGGCGGACGTTCCGGCCGTTTCGGTGCCGCCGCAGCCGGTCAGCGCCAGGCACAGCGCAGCCGCGACTGCTGCCAGGCGCAGTCCAAAACGCGTTTTTCTCATAATAAATCCTCCTTTTTCCTGCACCTCCCTGCCGGGAGGGCTCTTTACCAAATAATCCCCTGTGGCCTCCTTCCTGTTGGATTTCTATTGCAACCGGTCCGGCAGGAACATTAGGGGGTGTCCCCTGCCGGCCGGTATTTGCCGTGGTTCAGGATTTCTTTTTGCGCCCCTTGCGGCTGTCCCAGGCCCGGAGCAGGTCGGCCAGATTCATGGTGAGCAGCGAGACCGGGGCTTCCCACCGCTTGCCGCTGCGCTTGGCCACCAGGTCCATGACCTCCCGGGCCGTACCGGGGTTGATCTTGGTCTTGTCCACCATCACCGCCGAATCCCGGCCCAGAAAGAGGTAGAGATAGTGCTTATCGCTGACCAGGCGGTCCAGCTGGTCATAGCGAAGTTTCTTATGGGCGTTGCCCTCCTGCAGTTCCATGTGCCCGGAAAAGAAGGTGCACACATCGCTGGGCAGAGCCCCCTTGCGGGCATCCAGCACGTTTTCCGCCTGGATGGTGGCGGGGAAATCCCGCCCCACGAACAACAGGCAGCCCGCCAGCAGCAACAACCCCTGGGCCCACATGGGCACCTGAGCAAACAGGCCCGCCGCCACCAGGGCGATGCCCGCCGCGGCCGTGGCCACTACCCGCCCCAGGCAGTAGGTGTTATAACGGGTGTGGAAGAGTGCGTGGATGGAATCCTGGGTATGGTCGATCCGGCCTTCGTACTGCACCGCCATGGGCCCCGTCCTTTCCCGGCAGCACGTCCTTGGGCCGCCGTCAAATATCACGTTTTGCCATTCCTGTATATGTTTACATTGCACAAAAAATATACACATTTCTTGTGCACATGCGTCATATCGTGTATCTTTGTACAAATAATAACAAATTATGAACCTCAAATCGTCTTGTTTTGTGACGCAAACCTCGCAATTTGTGATATACTCATGCTATAAGGAAAATCCTGTTCAGGAGGTATCCGCCGATGGCAACCTATATGACCCCCTACGCCGACCAGAACATCACCCAGGAGTTGGCCAACCTGCGCCTGCCCCTGGACAAAGTGGTGGTGGGATGGTATTCCAACCGGAAGGTCCGGCAGTCGGTGACCCATTCCCACCCCTACCATGAATATATCTACATGGTCAGCGGCAAGGCGTTGTACCATGTGGACGGCAGCCGGTACGAGCTGCATCCCGGGGAGATGATGCTTATTCCCCCGGGCACGGTGCATACCGGCTTTTACGACACCTATGACCGGCTGATCATGCAGATGGACGACGCCTTCTGGCGGGAAACCCTGCGGGCGGTGTACCCTGCTTCCGCCAACCGGGACATTCCGGACAAGCTGATGATTTTCCACGAAGAACCGGTCAGCAAGTGGAATATCCGGGGGCTGATGGAGCGCACCGCCGCATCTGCCGGGATAAAGCTGGACATGGAGAAGGAACTGATGTACCGGACCACTCTTTTGCAGCTGACCCTGATCATCCGGCAGATCATTGCGGAGGATGGGGTGGCCCGCCCTGCCGCCACCAGTCCCCTGGTGGCGCTGATCACCACCTACCTGCAGCAGCATTACCGGGAACCGGACCTGAGCGTGGCCGAACTGGCCAAAATGGCCTATGTCAGCCGGGAACACCTGTCCCGGGTGTTCAAGGAATACACCATGCAGAGCGTTCACGGCTACCTGACCGAGCTGCGGATGCAGAGCTGCCGCCGGGACATTGCGGCGGGCAAGCGCATCCTGGACGCCTGCCTGGAAAACGGCTTTCCCAATTACAGCAGTTTCCTCAAAACCTTCCACAAGATGTACGGCATCTCTCCCCAGGAATACCGCACCAAACTGCGCAGCGCCATCCAGAAATAAAAACCGCCCCCGGCAGACCCGCAACATTGAACCGAACCAGTAAAAACGGACAATAGACAAAGTACCCCCTGATGTAGGAAAATAAAAGTACTACATCAGGGGG
>CALWNO010000014.1 GCA_944382785.1 uncultured Gemmiger sp.
TTCACCGTGCGCAACTACAAAGTGGAGAACGGTTCCATCAGCTATGAGCTGGTGCCCTACGGGCTTTCCGGAAACAACGAGCTCCTCCCGGATGACGATGATCTGATCACCATGCTCAACGGCCACAGCGCCCTGTACAGCACCACCGTGGACCCCAAGACCGGCGTATGGAGCTGCCGTCTGGATTATTACGCTGCCACCGATGAGGAGCTGAACTCCATCCCCACCTGGCACTACTACTTCCAGCCCGGCTACGAGGCAGACACCGCCCACAGCCTGACCCTGCCCCTGAGCGCCGAAAACTGAGAAGAGAATTTTCTGCCCGGGATTCTGCGCCTACGAAAAGCCGCCGCCCTGCATCACGCGGGGCGGCGGCTTTTTGCATAAAAAACCAACAGTTTGGTTTTATTTCCAAATATTGACAAATCTTCCAAAATATCGTATACTATCCACAAGAAGTTGCGGCCGACGTCAGAAAACGACAGCAAATGTAGTTTTTCGGCCCATCAATAAGGCCCGGCACCGCCTTTTGGCGCGGCGGGCATGGAGCGGGAGGGAACCCAACATGAAATCGACAGGCATCATCCGCAATGTGGACGGTCTGGGGCGCATCGTGCTGCCCAAGGACCTGCGCAAACAGTTCGGCGTCACGCCGGATACCCCTTTGGAGATCATGACCGATGCGGACTGCATCATCCTGCGCAAGTATCGCCCGGCAGGCTGCTGTGAATTCTGCGGCGACGTGTCCGACGACGTGGTGGTGTTCCACGGAAAGCCCATCTGTGGGGCCTGCCGCCGGGCCTTGGCTTCGATGTAAAATACAGGGTCAGTGGTGGGTGCCGCGCACGGCTTCCTCGCTGTTTTTGACCAGATTCATCAGGCTGGTGGCATGGCGGGGGTACTCCCGGGCCAGGCTTTCGGTGGTCATGCTGAACACCGCCGGGTCAGGCGCGGGACCGCCCTCATCCTCTCCGGCCAGCACCGCGGCCAGTTCCCCCTGCTGGGCCGCCATGGCGGAGGCCGCAGCGTGCTGCCACCGGGCCGGGCTGACCCGGAACAGACTGGCCACGTTTTTGGGCGCAGACTGGTACAGCTGGCGGAACATACCGTACACCGCCAGCATCAGATAATTGCTCACCGCTGTGACCACCCGTTTGTCCCGGCACTGGTCCAGCTTGTCAAACAGGATATCCAACGAGTTTTCGATGAGTTTTTTGTACATGGTGGGCAGTACACTGCCGCGGTAGACACTGCCGGAAGTGGAACTGCCCTCGGGCAGTTCTTCCACCGTGATGGTCTGACCGCTGCGCTCTGCACTGCGTCCCAACAGATAATCACAGGAAACCCCGTAATAATCTGCCACCTGCACCACAAATTCCAGGCCGCATTCCCGGATGCCTTTTTCATAATGGGAAAGCTGGGCCTGGCTGATGCCCAGGTCGCTGGCTGCCTGTTTCTGGGTGATGCCACGTTCTTTTCGAAGCAGGGTAATGATTCGGTTAAATTCCATTGCCATCTCGTTGCCGTCCTTCACACTCTTTACACAGTGTTGATTATATCTGCAAAAAAACGCTTTGTAAAGACCGTTTTCCCCAATTTTTTTGCTTTTTTTCGGCTGTTTGGGCAAAATAAGGCGCCTCAAACTAGATATTGATCTTTTGCACAAACATAGGGTACAAATATTGTGGCTCCAAATTTTACCAGTACCCATCGCCTTTTGAAATTGTAATAATTTTGTAATCTTTTGTTTTTGACAAATTTCCCTATTTTTCGCACAGGAGGAACCTATTTTGAAATATTTCAAGCTTCATCTGATCCGCCACGGCCTCACCGCTGCCAATCTGGAAGGCCGCTACATCGGCAGCGGCACCGACCTGTCTCTGTGTGAGGAAGGCCGGGCCGGGCTGCTGGAACTGAAGCAGCAGTTTGAATATCCCCAGGTGGGGCTGGTGTTCACCTCTCCCCTACTGCGGGCCAAGGAGACGGCGGAGATCTTGTATCCCGGCGTGCGCACCATCGTCCTGCAGGATCTGCGGGAGATGGGCTTCGGCGTGTTTGAAAACCGCCTGCTCACCGACCTGGCCAAAGACCCGGATTTTGCCGCCTGGATGGACCCCACCAGCGAAAAAGTCCCCGAAGGTGCCGAGAGCCGTCAGGCTTTTGCCGACCGGTCCGGCGGTATGCTGATGAAACTGTTTGAGTTCATGATCAAAACCCACACCGACGAGGCTGCCTGTGTGACCCACGGCGGGGTGATCATGAACATGCTGGCCCGCCATGCCCTGCCCCAGCGGCATCCCGAGGAATGGATGACCGACCCGGGCTGCGGGTACAGTCTGCGGCTGGACACCGCCATGTGGATGCGGGACCATCTGGCCGAAGCCTATGACGTGGTCCCCCGGGGATATCTGGACTGAGGATTCCCTTTTTTCCATTGCAACGCAAGAGCAGAAAAGCGCCCCGGCAGGCTTCGCACCTGCCGGGGCGCTTCTTCTGTTTCTGGTTTTCCTTACTCGGCGGAGGGTTCCCCTTCCGGGGCAGGGGTTTCTTCCGGTGCCGGGGTGGGGGTACCGAACACCGCCTCATAGGCAGCCTGGGCGCTGGCCAGGGCGTCATTGGCGGCGGTCAGGCGCTGCGCTGCCGCCTCATCGTCGGCAGGGTCATCGGTGGCAGCGGCATCGGTCACTGCCTGCTGGGCAGCAGCCAGTTCAGCCTGGGCTGCCAGGTAGGTGTTCTGAATCTCCTGGTTCTGGGCAGCAGCCGCAGCAGCTTCGTCGGAGACACCGCTTTCCAGCAGAGCCGGCTTCTCGGGCAGGGTCTGCTCGGTGCCGTCGGCGGCAAAAAGCTGCAGCTTCTGGCCGTAATAGCCGCCCCAAAGAGCCAGATAGGTCTTGCCCGGGTTGACGGCCAGGGTAGCGCCGGAAGCGTCGGTGAGGGACAGGGGCGCCGTGGCGTCTCCCTTGGTCCAGCTGATCTGCTCCCAACCGCCGTCGGTCAGGTACAGGCCGACACCGCCGGACAGGTCGTACTGGCGGGTGTAGCCGTCATCCTTGATCCCGCTGGACGCATACAGAACCAGCACGTTCTTGAAGGATGCCTGCTGACCGCTGTCCGCATCCATGGATGGGGTACCGTCCAGATTGTGGCGCAGGTACAGTCCGGTGGCGGCATCGTATTTCAGCTCGGCCCCGGCTGTGTCCGAAAAGTTGATATACAGGTTGGCGCCGTTCTGGCTTGCGGGAGCCTGGCGCTCCTCAAAGTGGAACAGGGGCATGTTGGCGCCGGTGGTGTCCATGCTGTAGTTGGCCAGACCGCCGGTGATCTGGTCGGCGGTGGTATACCAGCAGTTTTCCTCCCGGTAGCCGCTGGCATAGCGGTCAGCGTCAAAGGTAAAGCCGGAGGTGCCCACGTTCAGCCCGTCCACGTCCTGGTAGGTCAGCACATTGAGCAGATTGGAGGCATAAACGGTCTTGCCGATATGCACCGGCACCGCGTTGAGCGGCAGGGTGAACTGCAGACTCAGATCGGTCACCTTACCCACCGGGCCCACCTTGCTGATATCGGTGCGAGTGGCAAAGACGGCGGTCAGGCTGGTATCATACCCTTCACTGACCCCTTCCACCAGCAAGTCCGCCTTGCCGATGCCCCACTGGGGGGTGGAACCGTCCCCGCTGCGCAGGGTCACGGCCACCGGGCGCTGGTTGTTGTAGTCGGTCTCGGTGGTCTGACCGGTGAGCGGGTTGGTGTTGTTGACGGGCGCCGGGGTGGGGGTAGGCTCGGCCGTAGGCGCGGCGGTCCCGCCGGCAGTTTCCCCAGTGGATTCCGGCGAGCCAGGGCTGGTACAGGCGGCCAACAGCAGGACAGACAGCACAACGGCCGCCAGGCGGATGGATTTTCTCATAGGTTTCCCTCTATAATGACAGGGCACACGCCCCGGATGATAGCCGCAAAGGCGCACGGCCTGCCCCATGCCGGGCGGCGGCTGTGCGCCTTTTTGGTGTTGCGGTTGTTGCGGGATCAGCCGTTGATCTCGTCGAGGGTCTGGCCCAGCTCTTCGCCTTCGCCGGCCTCCACGTCGTCCTCATTCACAACGGCTTCGCTGGTGGCCGTATCCTTGGCCGCCAGGTCGTAGTCGGCCAGGGTGCCGGTCTCCAACTTTTCGGCTTCCTCAATGTCCACCACAGTGACATAGCTCTTGCCGATGTTCACATCCAGCTGCTGGTCGCTGCACTGGCCGTCCTCGGTCAGATAGTACAGGCGCAGGGCCTCCAGCGGGGTGCCTTTCTGCCAGTAGATCTTTTCGATCTTACCGCCGTAGCAGTAGTAGCCGATACCGCCGTTGCCGTAGTCCACGTTCTGGATATCGTGGCTGTCGCCGGGATAGGCGGCCATGTCGGTGTACAGGATGACCAGGTTGGTGAAGGCCAGCTGCTGGTCGTACTCCTCGTCGATGGTATCCCGCCAGGAACCGTCGTTGGAGTAGTACTGCTGCATCTTGTAGGTGGTAGAAGCAGAGTCATACAGGAAACGGGTCTTGTAGCTCTGGGAGTGGGTGATGGCCACATACTCGCCGTTCTGCACCACAGGGCCGTACTTGTCGCTGTAGGCACTGTCCAGGCTGTTGGACAGGTCGCGCACCTCATTGGTGCGGTAGTCCACGAAGTTGAAGAAGGTGGAGTTGTAATCCCGCTTCATATCAACATCGTTGTCCTCAATATATTCCTTGATGTTCTCGCCGCTGGTGTACATGGTGTGCTCCAGAGCCAGGCCGTTGCCGTAGCTCAGGCCCTGCCAGTTCACACGGTTGTAGTCACGGTAACCGTTGGCGCCGTCGTTGTTGTTCAGCAGGCCGTACTCGTATTCCTTGGCATACTGGCGCATAAAGACGCTTTCGCCCTCATGGACGTACAGGCCCTGCCAGGGCAGAAGCAGCTGGAAGAACTGGTCACGGCCGGAGCGGACGGGTCCGATCTCCTCAATGTCGTTGTAATCGTTGAACAGGGCCATAAAGCGGGTAATGCCGCCTTCCACCTTGATCTCAAACAGCATCTGGGCACGGGACAGACCGCGCTGGGGACGGGCCACGGTGATGTTATTGACCATGATCCCGGTAATGCGCTGGCCCACCGGGTAATCCGCATCCTGGGCTTCGCCGGTCAGAACATTGGCTTCGTAGGGAGGCAGGGTCGGTTCGGGCGTGGCCTGGGTTTCCTGGGAAGCCGCCGGCGCTTCCGAAGGGGCAGTGTCATTGCCGGACGGCTTGCAGGCTACCAGCATGGCGCACGCCGCCAGAACGGCCAGCACGCAAAGGAGGGTACGTTTCATAGGCTTGGTCCTCTTTTCCTTGTTTCTTTGCTGCGCGGTGCAGGGCACACCCGCGGCCCGGTGTGTTTGTAACCGGAATGTCATAGTTCTTATTGTACTTTTTTTTGCCTGTTTTGTAAAGGCGCCCGCCGGAATTTTACAACCCTGCAAAGCTTCCTGACAAGAAACAGTTGTACAAAACCGCCGATTCTGTTACAATGGAGCAAGATTCATCCGCAAAGGAGACAGATGCCGTATGTCCATTTTTTCTTCGTTTTTCGGGAATTACAACCATCCGGGGCCCGGTGTCCGCCCGGATGAGCCCCGCAAAAAAGGGCTCATGCGTCTTTTCGAGATCCTGGGCCGGGATTTCTGGTCCTTCTTCAAGGCCGGGCTTCTGGCCTGGGTCAGCATGCTGCCGTATCTGTTCGGCATGATTCTGGCCGTGACCACCCACGCCGTGATCTTTGTGCTGGCCGCGGGGATCATCGGCGGCATGATCGCCGCGCCTCAGCTGTGCGGCCTGGCCGACACCATCCTGCGCAGTTTGCGGGATGAACCCGGATACTGGTGGCCCACCTACCGCCGCGCCTGGAAACGCAATGCCCGTGCCTGCCTGTTGCCCGGCGCCGTCTTCGGCCTGATCCTGGGCATGCAGGTATTTACCTTCTTCCATATGGAGACCCTGCTCACCTCGGTGGTGGGCTGGACCATCCTGATTGCCGGGCTGGTGCTGGTTTTGGGGCTGATCACCTATATTATACCCCAGCTTGCGCTGCTGGATATGCCGCTGGCCGGTATTGTAAAAAATGCCATCCTGCTGTTTTTGGGCTATCTGCCCCGCAGCGTGGGAGCCATTGCGGTACAGATCGCCTATTGGGGGCTTTTCCTGCTGTATTTCCCCCTGTCCATGTACATTTTTCCCTTTACCAATCTGTGGCTGCCCATGGTTCCCAGCCTGCTGATCGTTTACGCTCCCATGGAAAAGAGTTTCAATCTGGAAGCCACCATCAAAAAAATGCGGGACGAAGAACTGGAAAAGAGCTCCCAAGACTGAATCCGGCTGTTCCAACTGATTTACCGGGGTGCACGCAGGTGCATCCCGGTTTTTTTATGCCCGGCATCATTCCCCGGGCTTTTGTATTCCAGGGGTTGCGGGCCCGCGCCGAAACGTGGCCGGTCCCGCAAAAGGCGTTCTGTTTCCCCTCTTTTCGTATCCTGGCGAGTCTCGCGTTGGGGAGACAATAAAGAAGCCCCGGCCAACTGGCCGGGGCTTCTCTGCAACACATATTTACTTGGCGTATTCGGTGGCGCGGCTTTCGCGGATGACGCTGACCTTGATCTGGCCGGGGTAATCCAGCTCGTCCTCGATCTTTTTGGCAATGCTGCGGGCCAGCAGAATGACCTGATCGTCGCCGATCTTGTCCGGCTGGACCAGAATGCGGACCTCGCGGCCTGCCTGTACAGCATAGGAGCTTTCCACGCCCTCAAAGCTGTTGCACAGGCTTTCCAGGGTCTCCAGGCGCTTGATATAGCTTTCCATATTTTCACGCCGGGCGCCGGGACGGGCCGCGCTGATGGCGTCGGCCGCCATAATGACAAAAGCCAGGGGGGTCTTGGGCTCCACGTCGCCGTGGTGAGCCTCGATGGCATGGATGACAGCGGGGTTCTCCCGGTACTTTTTGCAGATATCCACACCGATCTGGACATGGCTGCCCTCGATCTCGTGGTCCAGAGCCTTGCCGATGTCATGCAGCAGACCGGCACGGCGGGCCTGCTGAACATTGAGTCCCAGTTCGCCCGCCATCAGGCCGGCCAGCCAGGCCACTTCCAGGCTGTGGCTGAGCACGTTCTGGCCATAGCTGGTGCGGTACTTCAGACGGCCGATGAGCTTGACCAGGTCGGGATGCAGGCTGTGGATGCCCAGATCCATGACGGCCTTCTCGCCTTCCCGCTTCATCTGCAGTTCCAGTTCCCGGCGGCACTTGTCCACCGTCTCCTCGATGCGGGCCGGGTGGATACGACCGTCGGCGATCAGGCGTTCCAGAGCCATGCGGGCGATTTCCCGGCGGGTCTGGTCAAAGCTGGACAGGGTGATGGCTTCGGGGGTATCGTCAATGATGAGATCGCAGCCGGTGGCAGTTTCCAGGGCGCGGATGTTGCGGCCCTCACGGCCGATGATACGGCCTTTCATCTCATCACTGGGCAGGGGCACCACCGAGACGGTGGCTTCGCTGGTGGCGTCGGCGGCACAGCGGGCAATGGCCTGGCCGATCATATCCCGGGCCAGACTGTCACACTCATCCTTCATGTTGGCCTGGAAAGCGGCGACCCGCATGGCCTTTTCGTGGGTGAGCTCATCGTCGATCTGCTTGAGCAGGACGGCCCGGGCATCTTCCTGGGTCATGGCGGCGATGGTTTCCAGCTTTTCGGTCTGGCGCAGCTTGAGCTGTTCCAGTTCGTCCAGACGGGCTTCCACCAGCTCGGCCCGCTTTTTCAGGTCCTCTTCCTTGCGCTCCACGGCGGCGGTGCGCTTGTCCAGGGCCTCCTCTTTCTGGTCCATGCGGCGTTCCTGGCGGCTGACCTCGGCGCGGCGGTCCTTGATCTCCTTGTCCGCTTCACTCTTCAGCTTGAACGCTTCGTCCTTGGCTTCAATGATGGTCTCTTTCCGTTTTTGCTCGGCAGCCTTGATGGCGTCGTTGACGATGCGCTTGGCCTCTTCCTCCGCGGAGCCCAGCTTGGCCTCGGCGGTGCGCTTGCGGTAGGTCATGCCTGCATAAAAACAGATGACCCCGCACACGGCGGCGACAACAACGACCACCAGCACCGGTACAATGATGGCGGTGATGGACATTCGTTTCAACTCCTCAAATTTAATGGGAAATGCGCGTAAACCTGAGGGTCGCAGCCATGACGGGGCTTTCCTTTTATTCGATTCGGTTGTTTGCTCAGACGCGGCCAAAGCCGGCCGCGGGCCGATGGTACACCAAAACACACCTGCCGCAAAAGGGCGGGAGTGCGTGGTTTCCCCTTGGAAAAAGTCTTATAAAAACAACGAAAGCATGTTTATTTCAATGCAAACCTGCGTGCATGCCATACCAAATAAAATACAGCGCCCGCCCAAGCGGCGGCCCTTCGGCGATGCGGTGCCGCCCGAACCGTGCGGTCAAACTGCATACACCGTTGTATAGTGATTATAGTTTATATGCATTTCAAACGGTTGTCAAGAAATTGTTACACAACGGGAAAGTGGCCCGGCAGGCTTGACTTTTGAAAACTGCCGCGCTACAATATCGATAACTTCATCCTGATGAATGCGATGATGCGGACAAACGGAAAGGCTGACCGGCGTTTCAGAGAGAGCCGCCGCCGTACAAACGGTGGGCTGCAAGCGGCTTGGCGGACGGCGCTTTTCTTACCACCGCAGAGCGCGGGGGCGAACCCCCGCCGGGCCCGGCCCGTTACAGCCGTTACGAGAGGCAGGCGTTTGCCTGCAATTCGGGTGGAACCGTGGAGCTTACCGCTTCACCCCGTGTTTGAATGGGGTGAAGCGTTTTTTATTTTATTCCGGCGGCCTCGGACCGCCGCAACTAGGGAGGTTGCAAGTATGAAAGTCATTTACAATGACGGCACCGTCAAGGAATGCCCGCAGGAAGAAGAACTGCACGTCATCCGTCACACCGCCGCCCACATCATGGCCCAGGCCATCAAGCGCCTGTGGCCCGAAGCGGATTTCGCCTTTGGCCCCGCCACCGAACACGGCTTCTACTATGACGTAGACCTGGGCGACACCAAGCTCACCGACGAGGACCTGGAAAAGATCGAGAAAGAGATGAAGAAGATCTGCAAGGAGAACCTGCCGATCAAGGCCTTCACTCTGCCCCGGGAAGAGGCCGTCAAGCTCATGCAGGAGCGCGGCGAGAAGTACAAGGTGGAGCATATCGGGGATCTGCCCGAGGACGCCACCATCAGCTTCTACCAGCAGGGTGAGTATATCGACATGTGCGTCGGCCCTCACCTGACCTACACCAAGGCCCTGAAAGCCTTCAAGATCACCCAGCAGTCCGGTGCCTACTGGCGCGGCGACAAGAACAACAAGATGCTGACCCGCATCAACGGCATTGCCTTCCGCAACCAGGAGGAGCTGGAAGCCCACCTGAAGCTGCTGGAAGAGGCTGCCCGCCGGGATCACCGCAAGATCGGCAAGGAAATGAATCTGTTCATGTTCTGCGACGAGGGCCCCGGCTTCCCCTTCTTCCTGCCCAACGGCATGGTATTGAAGAACACCCTGATCGACTACTGGCGTGAGATCCACCGCAAGGCGGGCTATGTGGAAGTTTCCACCCCCCTGATCATGAACCGCCATCTGTGGGAGACCAGCGGCCACTGGGATCATTACAAGGACAACATGTACTCCACCGTCATTGACGGCGAGGACTACTGCATCAAGCCCATGAACTGCCCGGGCGGCGTTCTGGTCTACCGCAGCCAGCCCCACAGCTACCGCGAACTGCCCCTGCGCGTGGGCGAGCTGGGCCTGGTGCACCGCCACGAGCTGCGCGGCGCCCTGCACGGGTTGTTCCGCGTGCGCTGCTTCACCCAGGACGATGCCCACATCTTCATGCGCCGTGACCAGATCTCCGACGAGATCGCCAACGTGGTGCACCTGATCAACTCGGTGTACGACAAGTTCGGCTTCAAGTACTTTGTGGAACTGAGCACCCGTCCCGAGGACTCCATGGGCTCCGATGAGGACTGGGAGGACGCCACCAACGGCCTGAAGCAGGCGCTGGAAAAACTGAACATGCCCTATATCATCAATGAGGGCGACGGCGCCTTCTACGGCCCGAAGATCGATTTCCACCTGGAGGACAGCCTGGGCCGGACCTGGCAGTGCGGCACCATCCAGCTGGACTTCCAGATGCCCCTGAACTTCCATCTGGAATATGTCAACGAGGCCGGCGAGAAGGAACGCCCCATCATGATCCACCGCGTCTGCTTCGGTTCCATCGAGCGCTTCATCGGCATCCTGACCGAGCATTACGCCGGCAAGTTCCCCACCTGGCTGGCTCCCGTTCAGGTCAAGGTGCTGCCCGTCAGCGAAAAGACCCTGGACTACGCCCGCAGCGTGGCCGAAAAGCTGGAGAACGCCGGCGTCCGCGTTGTTCTGGATGAGAGCAACGAGAAGATCGGCTACAAGATCCGTCAGGCCCAGCAGGTGGACCGCGTGCCCTACATGCTGGTTCTGGGCGCCAAGGAAGCCGAAGCCGGTACCGTCAGCGTCCGTGACCGTAAGGGTGACACCACGACCATGTCCGCCGACGAATTCCTGAACAGCGTCAAGGAAGAGATCGCCGAGCGCCGCTGATTTTTCAAAAGCCGCTCCTCAATTAGAACACGTTGCAAGCCGCTGCCTGCCCTGTGCAGGCGGCGGCTTTTTGTTTTTGCACAGCTTTCGCCTCAGCGTAAAAAAATTCTCTTGCCTGTGCCGGTTGCAGCCGCTATAATAGAAAGCGGTGTTTGAAATCAGAAGGAGGAATTTTTTTGGAAAACCGTGAATCTTTTGCCTCGCGCCTGGGGTTCATCCTCATCAGCGCGGGCTGCGCCATCGGCATCGGCAATGTCTGGCGCTTCCCTACCGTCACCGGTGAAAACGGCGGCGGCGTGTTTGTTCTGTTCTATCTGCTGTTCCTGATCTGTATGGGCGTGCCTGTGCTGACCATGGAGCTGGCGGTGGGCCGCGCTGGCCGCGGCAGCGCCGGCAAGGCCTACAAAGCCCTGGAGCCCAAGGGCAGCGTATGGCACCTGCATGGCTGGGCCTGTCTTTTGGGCAGTGTGGTGCTGATGATGTACTACACCACCGTCAACGGCTGGATGATCAGCTACTTCTTCAAGTTCCTGACCGGCACCTTTGAGGGTGCCACCGCCGATACCTCGGCCGCCACCTTCAACGCTATGCTGGCCAACCCCGGGGAGATGGGCCTGTTCATGGCCGTGACCGTAGTGCTGGGCTTTATTGTGTGCAGTTTCGGGCTGCGCAACGGCGTGGAGCGCATCGGCAAATGGATGATGGGTGCTTTGCTGGTGCTCATCCTGATCCTGGTGGTGCACAGCCTGACCCTGTCCGGCGCCGCAGAGGGTCTGACCTTCTACCTGCTGCCCGACTGGAAGCGTGCCAGCGAGGCCGGCATCATCAACGTGGCCGTGGCTGCCATGAACCAGTCCTTCTTTACCCTGAGTCTGGGCATCGGCGCCATGGAGATCTTCGGCAGCTACATGAACCGCAACTTTGCCCTGACCGGCGAGGCGGTGCGCATCTGCGCCCTGGACACCTTTGTGGCCATCTGCGCCGGGCTCATCATCTTCCCGGCCTGCTTCACCTACGGCGTCAGCCCGGACAGCGGTCCTCAGCTGATCTTTGTGACCCTGCCCAACGTCTTTGCCAGCCTGGCCGGCGGGCGCATCTGGGGTTCCCTGTTCTTCCTGTTCATGACCTTTGCCAGCTTCACCACCGTCATTGCGGTGTTTGAGAACATCATCGCCTGCCTGATGGACCAGTTCGGCCTGGATCGCCGCAAGACGGTGCTCATCGGCGGGGTGATCATCCTGATTGCCAGCATTCCCTGTGTGCTGGGCTACAATCTGTGGAGCTTCCTGCAGCCCCTGGGCCCGGGCAGCACCGTGCTGGACGGCGAGGACTTCCTGGTCAGCAACATCCTGCTCCCGGTGGGCAGCCTGATCTATCTGCTGTTCTGCGTCACCCGCTGGGGCTGGGGCTTCGACAAGTATCTGGAAGAAGCCAACACCGGCAGCGGCATCAAGATGCCCCGCTGGCTCAAGCCCTACTTCCAGTTCGTGGTGCCCATCCTGATCGTGGTCATCCTGCTGGGTGGCCTGCTGTAACTTTCTGTTGAAACGGCAACAGCCGGTACCTTTCCCACCTTGGGAAACGGGTACCGGCTGTTTTTGTGTTTATTCGGTGGGGAAGGCGCTTTCGTCCACCACCTCCGCACTGGTCTGGGCGGTATCATCAGGTAAGGCGTCCGCCGTGACATCAGCGGAGGCGGCGGTCTCGGCGTCGGCGGCGTTCTGCTGGGCGGCAGAAACCAACCCGGTCACCTCCCCCGACGGCTTCGCCAGCAGGTAGGCCCCCACCGGCTTGGTCTTATACACCAGCAACACGCAGTAGGTATCGTCCTCCCCGTCGGACAGAGCCGGGCACAGGGCGGTCCACTTTTCCACCGTCTTGCCCTTGTGGCCCTCCAGGGTCAGACCGCTCTCCTCCACCACCTGGTTGAAGGCGGCAAAGCTGTCGTCCCACTGTTTGGGGATCTTCACCTTATCCACCGCCGCGGTGGCCAGGTCCACCTCAAAGCCGTAGCCGGTGAAGTAGGTGGCAATGTCCTGGGTGGTTTCAATGACCGTCTGTTCGGACACGGCGGCGGACGCGGTCACGCTGTCGTCTGCGAAGTGCACGGCGGCGGTGATGGTGCCCGCCAGGCAGACCGCACACAGGGCCAGCGCCCCGGCCTGCCGCAGCCTTGGCTTGGTAACAGTAAACAAAAACATAAGCAGCCCCCTCGCTTGCCTTCCAAAACTTTCAATGCAAGGTATGCAGGGGGGCTTCCTTTTATGCCGTTCAGTACCGGGGGCCCGGGGTGTACCACTGGAAAATCAGGGCGTCATACCGCCGCTGACAGGCTTTTCGGTCGTGTTGGGGCAGAATGGTCCACTGCACCATCATGGCCCCCAGGGCCCGGCAGAGGGCCACGGCCCCGTTTTCCCGTTCCGGGCACCAGGCAATGAAGTCCGGACGCCCCAGAAAGTTGCCGCAGCAGTGGCTGATAAGGTAGGCGTGCAGCGGCGGAACGCCCAGTTTCCGGTTGGCCCGGTAGCTGTCCGCCAGCTGCCCCCGCAGCACGCCGGGGGCCATACGGCGGATGCGCCAGACCACCCGGGGGTCGAAACTTTCGATGCAGTAGGGGCCGTGGTACCCGGCCAGTGCCTGCAGGGTGGCGGTGCACAGGGCATCCAGGTAGGCGCCGCCGTACTCCTGCCGGCTCTTGATTTCCACGATCAGGGGTACCCGGCCCCCGATTTCCTCCAGCGCCCGGGCAAACAGGGGCGGGGTGCAGGCGGTGCCCGCCAGGGAAAGAGACTGTATCTGCTGCCAGGTGTGGTCCCGCACCCAGCCTTTGGCCCCGGTCATCCGGTCCAGGGTATCATCGTGAAAGACCACCAGCTGTTTGTCGGCGGTGAACTGCACGTCCAGCTCGATGCCGCAGCCGCAGGCTACCGCCGCCGAAAAGGCGGGCAGACTGTTTTCCGGGACGGACTGGTCCCGGGTGAACAGGCCCCGATGGGCAAAATGATAATGCAGAAAAGGCGCCCGCAGCAAACGCCGAGGCCGTCCCGGCGCCACCAGAAAAATGGCCAGTGCCGCCAGGATCAGAACAAAACCCACAAAACACCATCCCATAGAGATTGATTCAGCCTTTCTGCGGCGGCGTGTGTAACCGGGCCGCGTCCCTATTGTAGCGCGTCCGGGCCGCCCGGGCAAGACAGGATTCTGTAAATTTCGTGAAAGAGATTTTAAGAAAACTTTCACAAATCCCCCATCTGTGCGGTTTATTATGGTACTATATGAAAAAGAGCGACCGTCAGCGCCTGACCCGGACGAAATCTGCAGTTTTGCCCGGCCTGCGCTACTGTTTGGAGGGTTTTACTATGGCAAAAATACTGGTCGTTGATGATGAACCGCGCATCCGGGACCTGATCCGGGAGCATCTGCAGCACAGCGGCTATACCTGTGCCGAGGCCGGGGATGGCGCCCAGGCTCTTTCCATCCTGTCCCAGGGGGGCATTGATCTGGTGATCCTGGATATCATGATGCCATTCATGGACGGCATGACCTGCCTGCGGGAGATGCGTTCCCGCAAGATCAACACCCCGGTGATCATGCTCACCGCCCGCAGCGAGGAATACGACAAGCTGGCCGGGCTGGAGGGCGGTGCCGACGACTACGTGGTCAAGCCCTTCTCCCCCCGGGAACTGGTGGCCCGTGTCAAGGCGGTGCTGGCCCGCACCATGCCGGCTCCTGCCGAGACCGGCGGCGTGTATACCTTCGGGGATCTGGTCATCGACACTGCCAGTCACAGCGTGAAGGTGGCCGGGAAAGAAGCGCCCCTGACCCCCAAGGAATTTGACCTGCTGGTATTTCTGGTGAACAACCGGGGGATCGCCCTGTCCCGGGAGAAGATCCTGCAAAAGGTATGGAACTACGACTATTACGGCGAGGACCGCACCGTGGACACCCACATCAAGATGCTCCGCGGCCATCTGGGACCCTGCCGCGGATACATTGTGACGGTCTGGGGCATCGGCTACAAATTTGACCCGGACGTGCTGTAAAAACGGAGAAACCGTATGTGGAAAAAGGTGAAGTCTGCCCGCCGGGCCCCGGAAAAAGCAGTCCCTGGCATGGGACTGGGGGTCCGCGGTCAGCTGATGTTGTTTCTGTGCGCCGTGACCCTGTTCACCCTGGGGCTGGTCTGGGCGCTGATCACCTATGCCCTGGAGCCCATGTACAACCGCAAGATCCGCACCAGCCTGGAGGCCAAGGCGGATGCCGTGGTGGCCCTGATCGATGCCAACGACGGGCCGGTATCCAGCCGAATTCTGGGTAAACTGGTATTGGATGAGGATTTCTGGCTCTCCTTTCTGGAAAAGGCCATTGACGGGTCCCTGGACCTGGAAAACTGCTGCGTGGACATCAGTGACTCCACTTTGAGCAACGTCCAGTGCCTGGAAAGTCTCTATCCCTGTGTGCTGCACCAGAGCGAATACTCTTTCGGAGGCAAGATCAGCCTGAAGCAGGACACCCCCGAGGTGGTGCGGCTGCGAGGGCTGGTGTTCACCAAAAAGAGCGTATATGAGACCGTCTCCTCCGGCGGCAACCTGCAGATGGTGGTGGGCAAACTCACCGCCGACGGACAGTATGCGGTGCTGGTATCCACCAGTCTGGCCCAGATCACCACTGCCGCCGACGTGCTGCGCAGCGTGCTGCCGCCGGTGGCCCTGCTGCTCTTTGGACTGAATGTGGTGGCGGCCATCCTGTTCAGCCGCTGGTTCACCCACCCGGTGTACCAGCTGGCCGGCGGTGCCCGCCGCATGGCCGCCGGCCGGTATGACGTGCAGGTGGAGGTCAAGCGCCGGGATGAGCTGGGGCTGCTGGCCAAGGAGTTCAATCACATGGCCCGGGCGGTGCAGCGCTCCGCCGAGCTGGAAAAGGAACTGCTGGCCAACGTGAGCCACGACCTGCGCACACCCCTGACCCTCATCAAGGGCTACGCCGAGACGGTACGGGACCTATCCGGCATGGACGAGGAGAAGCGCACCGAACAGTGCAATATCATTGTGGATGAGACCGACCGGCTTTCGGCCTTGGTCAACAGCGTGATGGAGCTGAGCAAGGTCCAGAGCGGTGTGGAGAAGCCCAATCTGGTGGACTTTGACATGAGCGGGCTCTGCTTTGAGGTGGCAGGACTCTACGACGCCGTCTGCGAACAGAACCACTGGACCCTGCAGCTGGAAGCCGACAAGGAGTGCATGGTCCGGGCCGACCCGGCCATGATGGAGCGGGTGCTGCACAATCTGCTGGGCAATGCCACCCATCATATCGGGGAGGATGGTGTCTTTGTGCTGCGGGCCATTCCCCTGCCCGCCGGCGGCTGCCGCATTGAGGTGGAGGACCACGGCCCCGGCATTCCGCCGGAGGACCTGCCCTACATCTTCGACCGGTACTACCGCGCCCGCAAGAATGCAGGCAAGCCCGGCACCGGGCTGGGGCTTTCCATCACCAAGGCCATTCTGCAGCAGCACGGCTTCCCCTTCGGCGTCAAGAGCGAGGTGGGCCGCGGTTCTCTGTTCTGGTTTGAGATGACCGCCCCCGACAAACAAACCCCGCCCCAAGAATAAAATGGTACTGTTCCCAACCCGAAAAGGAGGATTCTGCCATGGACGAACCCCGCCATCTGCCCGTTCCCCTGCCCGAAGAAAAGACCGCCGCATCTCCCGACGATTGGAAAGCCCGGCTGGACCGGCTGGAAGCCAAAACCGACCGCAACGCCCGCCTGCTGAAAGCCTGCATCGGCCTGCTCATCGGGTTGATTGCGGTGCTCTGCGTGGGGTTCGGGGTGCTGTTCTACCATGGCGGCATTGCCTACCGCAGCCTGCTCCAGGCCACCGAACAGGTGGATACCCTGGCCGGCACCATCCAGGACAGTCTGGACAGCATGGAGCCCGGAGAGCTGGACCGGCTGCTGCAATCCCTGCCTGACATTGCCCAAAAGCTTTCCCAGCTGGATGTGGACGCCCTGAACCAGGTCATTGCCCAGATGCCCGACATGATGCAGACCATGGAAGATCTGGAGCGCCAGACCAGCCAGATCACCGGCTGGTTCAGCGGTCTGGGCGGTCTGTTCCGCTGACCATCCTGCCTCAAATAGAAAAAGCCCGCTCCCCTTCCGGCGTTCTGCCGCGGGGAGCGGGCTTATTTTGTTAGATGTTGTGGGGAAAATCAGTCCTCGTCGATGATGCGCACCGTCTGCATGCGGACCGGCTTCAGGGGCTTGTCGCTCCAGTCGGTGGGGACGGAAGCGATCTCATCCACCACATCCATGCCGGAGACTACATGGCCGAAGGCCGCGTACTGGCCGTCCAGATGAGGCGCATCGGCGTGCATGATGAAGAACTGGCTGCCGGCGCTGTTGGGGTTCTGGGCCCGGGCCATGCTGATAACACCCCGGGTATGCTTGATGGGATTGGGCACGAAGTTGGCGGAGAATTCGCCCTTGATGGTCCAGCCCGGGCCGCCGGTGCCGTTGCCCAGAGGGCAGCCGCCCTGGATCATGAAGCCGGGGATGATGCGGTGGAAGGTCAGGCCGTCATAAAAGCCCTTGCGGACCAGCTTTTCAAAGTTTTCGCAGGTGATGGGCGCGGCGCTGGGGTCCAGCTCGATGTCGATGGTCTTGCCGTTTTCCATGGTGATGCGGATCATGTTGTTGTCTCCTTTTCTTGGGCCGGAGCCTCCACCGCGGGCTTGGTGCTCAACTCGGTAGGGGTCCCGGTGGTATAGTCCATGCTGCCCAGCAGGCGGCACAGTTCGGATTCGGTCAGGTGGCCCATCCAGAATTCCAGGGCCGCGGTCATATACACGGCGCTGCGGCGCTCGGCCTCCCGCAGCAGGGCAAAGGCGCCCCCATGGCGGGCCTCGCCGGTGGCGGGGTCGGTCCATTCATCGGGCAGGTCCAGGCGCAGGGCTCGGGGAGATACATGCCCGGTCAGAAAGCCCCGGCCTTTCCAGAAGGTCTCCACCAGATAAAACAGGGCCTTGCGGATGCCGTGACGGCTGGGGAACAGCCGCCGCACCCGGTTGAGGTAGTAGAAGGCATCGGCCAGGCATTCCTGGGTCACATCGGCGCCGTACACTTCCTTCAGTACCGTGTGCAGCAGGGTGGCGATCTCCGCCAGATCGGTGCCCTTGGGCACCGGGGAGGCATCGTCCGCCGGGACCTGAGAAACACCGGTATCCTCCGCATGAAGGGTGGAATCCAGGGCGATTTCAAAATACCCGTGGCCCCCTTTGCCCCCATAGGGCTGACCGGGCTGGCACATGGCCACCACGTAAGGGTGAAGCACCGTGTCGGCGGCATAATGGCAGAGGAAGCCCAAAGCATATTCCACCTGAGCGCCGGTCTTGACGTGGCGGACCAGGCTGCACAGAAAAGCACCGGTGGCCTCCTCATGCATGCGGTCGCCCAAAGCGGGCAGGTCAAACCGGCGTTTGGGCTTGCTTTTCCACACCTCAAAGCTGAAAAAGCTGTCCGGACCGTTGGCACCGGCGGCAAAGGCCTCCGGGCAATGGATCTTATAATGGATGGATTCGGCTGCCCGCCGGGCGGTGCGGACATGGGTATAGCCTTCCGGCATAGAGAAATGCCCTCCTGTTCGGATAACATAAACGGGGTATGTGGGTCCAGGGACCCGCATACCCCATTATTGTACTGCCCGCCGGATGGATTGTCAATGCGGGCAAATTTTCCTTAAATTGTATGGTTTTTGCCCTTCAGGGTGCGCGGCAGCACGGCAAAAAAGAGCACACCGCCGATGCCGATGATGAGCAGGATGGACACGATGCCGAAGGGGCTGGAGGCCGCATTGATGGCGTCGATCTGCTCGGCGGTGGCGGTCTCGGCGGTCAGACCCTGGGACTGGAGCATCCCATTGGCCACGGCGGCGCTGACCACACCCACCAGGGCCGGGCCCATGATGGAGCTGAATTTGCCGAAGATATCAAAGAAGCCGAAGAACTCGCCGCTGCGGTCCTTGTCCGGAATCAGCTTGCCGAACATGGAGCGGGACAATGCCTGGATACCGCCCTGGCTGGTGGCGCAGAGCACCGCCAGGACCCAGAACTGCCACAGATCCCGCATGAAAAAGGCAAAGACACAGATGAACATGTACACGCAGATGCCCACCCCCACCATGAACCGGGCGCCGAATTTGGCGCTGAGGCGGATATACAGCAGGCAGAAGGGCAGGCCCAGCACCTGTACCAGCAGCAGGGCCAGCATCATGCCGGTGGAGTCCAGCCCCAGGTTGGTGCCGTAGGTGGTGGCCATGCTGATGACGGTGTGCACACCGTCGATGTAGAAGAAGTAGGCCAGGATATACACCAGCATGGGCTTGTTGGCGATGATCTCCTTGATGGTGGAACCCACGCCCCGGATATTCCGGCCCACATCCCCCTGTTCATAGGGTTTGCCGGAGGTCTGGCGGCAGTTTTTCAGCAGCGGAAGGCTGAAGCCCAGCCACCACACGGCGGTGATGGCAAAGATCACGGCCAGACAGGTGAGCATGGGCACCCCGGCCAGGTTCATGACCAGGAAGATGACCAGCGGAATGGTGGAGCCGCCGATATATCCAAGGCCGTACCCCATGGTGGAGACCCGGTCCATCCGCTCGGGGGTGGTGATGTCGGTGAGGAAGGCGTCGTAGTAGATGGCGGAGGCGTCAAAGCCGATGACGCTGAGGATGTACAGCACCAGGATCAGCCCGGCCACCCGGCCGGCCGCCGCGGTGGAGGAGGTGAAGTCCATGAGCGGGGTGAAGGACATGAGGGCCACGGCCACCACGCCCAGCAGCATAAAGATGGTGAACAGCCGCTTGCGCATGCCCCGGATATCCCCGAATACGCCCAGGAAGGGCGCCGCCAGGGCCACAATGGCCATGGCGATGCTGGTGGCGTATCCCCAGGTGGACATGCTGGAAACGCTGTCCGCCGTGTACCCGGCCACCGAATCAAAGAAGATGGGCAGCAGGGTGACCACAATGACCGAGTGGGCACTGTTGGCCCAGTCATACATCATCCAGCTGACTTCCTGTTTGGTATACCCTTTCAGAAGCCCCATACAGAATCATGCCTCCACTTATACAAATTTACAAACTATGTATAAGTGTACCATTTTGCCGTTGAAAAAACAAGCCGCCCGACGGCGTAAAATGCCATTGGGCGGTGAAATTTCTGTCAAGAACAGGAAAAATGGAAGAAAGCGCGCAGAAAGTACGTTTTCTCAGGAGGCGGCGGATTCAGCGGTGGCCATGTTCAGGGCAGCCATCTGCTCCTCCAGCCATTCCTCGGTGGGAGATTCCCCTAATTTGTTCTGGTAGTCCTCGATCAGGTCCTGGCGGATCATCTCCTGCTGGTAGTTGGCCATGTCCTCATAACCGGAGAAGGAATTGCCGTCGTACCAGTAGGACTGGTAGACGTTTTCAACCAGGGCATCCGTCCCCGCGGTGAGCTGCCAGGCGGTCTCCATATCGAGAGAGTAGGTCACAGCGCCGTCGGGCACATCATGGACGTAGGTGTCAAAGCGGTACCGGTTGAAGGGCAGTCCCTCCGCCTGGCAGGTGTCCACCACCTGGCGGGCCATGGCAGCAAATTCCTGGGCCGAATTGTACCGGTTCTGGTAGACGGTGACATACAGTTCCGCCCGGTCCCCGGTCTGGACGGTCTCGGTGGCAGGGTTGGCGACGCCGTGGTTGAAGTCCAGCACCACGCTCAGGTCATAGATGTTGTCAGCCAGGCCGGGCACCTGCCGCAGGGCGGCGGTGGCCTCGTTCTGCAGCTCCTCTCCCAGGCGCATTTCGGCCACATGGGCGGAGGGGCCGTACTCGTTCCAGAGCTGGAGCAACACCGAAGAGCCCCCCACCCCGAAGAGGATCAGGATACACACAAAAATGCTCAGTCCGTCATATCTCAGCTGGACATTGGGGCGGGCGGCGTAGATCAGTACCTCCACGCCCAGCGCAATGAGGGCCACGGGCAGCAGGCTGACCACAAACCGCAGGTCCAGGGAGGGCATGACCGCCCGCAGAATCAGCAGGATACCGGCGGCCACCAGCAGCAGTCCGAAGGTCACCGTGCCCACACGGCGAACCTTTTTGGGCGGCTGGGGGGCGGGGTTCGGCCCTGCGGGCGCAGTCTGCGGGGCAGTCTGTTTGGTTTCCGTATTGTATTTTTCATCCATATTGATACACCTCGTATTGTATTGAAGCCGGCACGGCCCCTGCAGGGCCACGGAAAGCGCCTTACCGGGGCTGATGCGGGTCCTCCGCATGGGATTCCTGTTCCCCGGGATAGGGCGGCATGGCGTTGGCATCATTGTGGGAAGGCGTGGTGCGTCCCACCAGCTTGATGCCGAAGAAGATCAGCAGAGCCGCCACAAGAATGGTGGGCAGCTGGCCGATGAAATTGTAGTACAGGTAGGCCATGCCCATGCTGTCCAACAGGTCATACAGCATGGGGGCGATCCAGTTATCAAACAGCACCCATACGCCGCAGGCTACCAGCACCCAACCGATAATCCGGTTGCCCCGGGGGGTGAAGGCCTTGAACCGGCCCAGATCGATGCGGTCCCCCCAGACGAAGTCATCCGGTTTGGGGCTGCCGGACACCAGATACCGGATGAGGTCGTAGGTGTCAAAGAAAGCATACATCCAGATGATGGGGGCGGCCAGCAGCACCGGCGGAATGATGACCCCAATGCCGGAGGCCACACAGAACAGGGTGATGAGGGACAGGCCGCGGCGCATATAGCCGTAGTACATCTGCCCGGCACCCGGAATGCAGGCAAAGATAAAGGTCAGGAATGCGTTCTTTTTCATATTCTTCACTCTCCAGTGGCGGCCTCTTGGCCGTGATTTTGCCGGTTATTGTCGGAAAGCTGCGCCCAGCCGCTGAGGGCGGTGTCCTGGATGCTGCCCAGCACGTTCTGCAGTCCTTCGCTGGCGCCGTCCAGGGCGCCTTCCAGCAACTGGCTGATGCTGGCTTTGGGCCGGGCTTCCCGCATCTCCTGGGGCGCCGCAGCGGGCGTGGCGCCAAACAGGCCGAACCGCCACAGGGCCAGGGCCAGCACGATGGCCGCCGCCACCGATACATAGCGGTTGGTCATGACCCGAAAGGTGCGCAGCCGCATAAGAGCCTGCACCTGGGGGATCAGGTCCCGCATGGGGGCCGAAAGCTGGATGGTCTCCAGCAGGGCGGTGTACCGGGCCAGGCACCGGTCGCAGAAGGTCAGGTGCTCGGCGGCTTCCAGCCGGCCCAGGTCGTCCAGGCGGTCATCCCGCAACGCTTCCAGACCACGCTGGGTCAGGCAGCCGGCGGTATCAAACAGGTTGTTGTTGTCAAAGTAAGGGGCCATGCTCTCGGTCATGTTACTCCTGCCTCCTTTCGGTGATCTGCTTGCGCAGGATGGCTTTTGCCCGGAACAGCTGGTTCTGTACCGTGGCGGGGGGCCGCCCCAGCGCCCGGGCGATGTCCGCCACCGGCCGCTCTTCCAGAAAGTACATGGTGGCTACCCTGCCGTAGGGTTCCCGCAGGGTCCGGACCATCTCATCCAGTTCCGCAGCGTTGCTCTTTTCCAGGAACAGGTCCTGGGGATCCGGGTCGGCGGCGGCCAGGGCGCTGCCTGCCGGGGGTGTGCCTCTGGGTTCGGGCAGGCTTTCGTGGTCCTGGGCCTCCACCTTGCGCGCCCAGGCGCTTTTCAGGTGGTCCTTGCACTTGTTGGCCGCCACACGCACCAGCCACTGTTTGTAATAGGCGGGATCACATCGGTCGATGCTGGTGTAGGCGGAGAGGAAGGTGTCCTGGGTGAGGTCTTCGGCGGTGTGAGGGTCCCGGACAAACTGCAGACAGACGGTATAAATCAGTTTCTGATACTGCCGCATCAGCTCGGAAAAATCCTGATTGTTCATGATGTCCTGACCCTCACCTCCTTGCTCGAAACGTTTCTATTCTATACTACGAAAAAGGCCCGCGGCATTTTGCAGCGGGTCCTAAAAAATGTGAATTTTTTACAGGTCGATCTCCAGGCGGACCGGGCAGTGGTCGCTGCCCATCACGTCGGGCAGGATATCGGCCACCCGGATCTTGTCCGCAATGCGGTTGGAGACCAGGAAATAGTCAATACGCCATCCCGCGTTCCGTTCCCGGGCGCGGAAGCGCATGCTCCACCAGCTGTAAGCGCCGGTCACATCCGGGTGCAGGTAGCGGAAGCTGTCGGTAAAGCCGGCGGCCAGCAGCTCGGTCATCTTGCCCCGCTCCTGGTCGGAGAAGCCCGCCGCCCCCCGGTTGGGGCCGGGGTTCTTCAGGTCGATCTCCTGGTGGGCCACGTTCAGGTCTCCGCAGACGATCACCGGCTTTTTGGCGTCCAGATCCAGCAGGTAGGCGCGCAGGTCGTCCTCCCACTCCATGCGGTAGTCGATGCGGGCCAGCTCGTTCTGGGCATTGGGCACATACAGATTGACCAGGTAGAAATTCTCAAATTCCAGGGTGATGGCCCGGCCTTCATGGCTGTGGGCCTCCACCCCAATGCCGTTCCAGGCGTTGAGGGGCTGCAGCCGGGTGTAGATCAGGGTACCGGAATAGCCCTTCTTCTCGGCGCTGTTGATGTATTCGGTGTAGCCTTCGGGCTCAAAATCGGCCTGGCCGGGCTGCAGCTTGGTCTCCTGCAGGCAGACGGCATCGGCGTCAAAGGCGGCGAAGGAATCGGCAAAGCCCTTTTTCAGGCAGGCCCGCAGGCCGTTGACATTCCAGCTGATGAATCTCTTCATAGTTGTGTCCTTTCAAAATGAGTATATCAGGCTGCTTTGGCCGGGGTACAGCGCTTTTTCCAGGCGCCGGAAACAAACCGGGCCACAAAGCAGGTCACACGGCAGACCCAGTCCACCACCATGGCGATCCAGACGCCCACAGCGCCCATGCCCATCTGCACACAGAGAATGTAGGAGAATCCCAGCCGCCAGATCACCATGGACAGGATGGAGGTCATCATAGTGAACTTTACATCGTTGGCGGCGCGCAGGGCGTTGGGCAGAACAAAGCCGGCAGGCCACAGCAGGATACCGCAGCCGGCATGAATCACCACCAGCAGCCAGGCCAGCTGCCGGGTCTCCTCCGTCAGGGTGTACAGGCTGAGGAGCTGGGGCAGGAAAAACAGCACCAGGGCATTGGTGGCGCCCTGGGCGATGTAGTCCCACAGCAGAAGCTTTTTGGCAAAATAGCCGGCCTGCTGCAGGTCCCGGGCGCCCACACACCGGCCCACCACCGTGATCATGGCCAGGCCCATGGCCTGACCCACGATGCAGCCCACGTTGTCCAGGTTGTTGGCCACCGCGTTGGCGGAGATGTGCACCGTACCGAACAGGCTGATCATGCTGACCACCACCACGCGGCCCAGCTGAAACAGGCTGTTCTCCATGGCCGATGGGATGCCGATGTACAGGATGTTGCGGGCCATGGTAGGCTGCAGGTGGCGTACACCGTCCCAGGTGACCCGGGCAGGGTTGTCGTGGTGGGCGGCGGCCAGATACAGGATGACGGCTGCCCCCAAAGCCCGGGAGACCAGGGTGGGCACCGCCACGCCCGCCGTGCCCATCCTGAGCACAAAGACGCACAGGGCGTTGCCCGCAATGTTGATCAGGTTCATAAAGACACTGACCTTCATGGAGATGGCGCTGTTGCCGGTGGAGCGGAAGATGGCCGCCCCGGCGTTGTACAAGGCCAGGAAGGGGTACGAAAGCCCGGTGATGGTGAAGTAGATCAGGGCTTCGTGCATGACGCTGTCGTCAATGCTGCCGAAGAAGAGCCGCAGCATGGGCGCCCGGAGCAGCAGGCAGAAGGCCGCCACCGCCACGCCCAGCAAGGCACTGAGGGTGACCAGCTGCCCGGCGCTGCGGGAGGCTTCCTCCGGCTTGCGGGCCCCCAGGAACTGGCTGGTGACCACGGCGCCGCCGGTGGCCAGGGCCGCAAAAATATTGATGATCAGGTTGTTGATCATGTCCACCAGCGAGACGCCGGAGATGGCGGCTTCGCCTACGCTGGAGACCATGACCGTATCCGACATGCCCACCAGGATGGCCAGGGTCTGCTCAATGATCAAAGGCCACAGCAGGCGCACCAGCTGATGGTTGGTGAACAGGGGTTCGTGTTCCAGTTTTTCCATGAAACATCCTCTTTTCCTCAATACCGGTCCTCAGTATACCACAAACCCGGACAAAACAAAAGATGCCCGCCGGACAAAATGGCGGGCATGCAGGCTGTGAAAAAAGAGGGAATCCGTTGCCATCAGCGGACCTGTGCCGATGATGGCAGCACCGACAGGAAGATTTTTTATTCGTAGCGCAGGGCTTCGATGGGGTCCAGCTTGGCGGCCTTGTTGGCGGGGTAATACCCGAAAAACACCCCGATGGCCATGCTGAAGCCCACCGCAATGAGGATGGCGGTCAGGCTGGGCCGGGCCGCAAAACCGATAAGGCTGCTGAGCCCCATGCCCAGCGAAACACCCAGAGCCACCCCGATGACCCCGCCGATGAGGCAGAGGACGATGGATTCGGTGATAAACTGCAGCCGGATGGCCGAGCTGGGGGCCCCCAGAGCTTTGCGGGTACCGATCTCCCGGGTGCGCTCGGTGACCGATACGGTCATGATGTTCATGACCCCGATCCCCCCCACCAGCAGCGAGATGGCTGCAATGGCGGAGATGCCCAGAGAGATGGTGTCCAGCATTTCGGTCATGGATTCCACCAGGCTGGAAATGCTGGTGGCCTGGGCGGTCCAGGTATCGTTGCGGGTGTAGTAGCTGGCAAAGTAATCCCCCACCACATCCACAAAATTGGTCACGTCCACCCCGTTGGCCGCCACCACCGTCAGACTCTGGTAGCCCTCATCCTCCCCGGTCAGGGCACGGGCTGTCTCCAGGGGGATGTAGATGGTGGTCTGGATGGAATCGTCATCGTCACTTCCCATCAGGCTGGCATACTCATTTTCCACATACTCGTATACCCCCGCCACATAGAAGGCGCAGGGGGAGCCGTTCACCGTGAGCACCACCCGGGTGCCCAGAGCGCCGGCGTTGGTGGTACCGATGGCCTGCTCCACGAATTTTTCCGACACAACGCAGAGATACTTGCCATCATCTCCGTCGGTGAGCCACCGCCCGGCCAGAATGGGAGTGTCCGATTCCAGGGCGTTGAGGGTGGCGGGGGACGCCCCGGTCAGGGTGGCAGAGATGGTGGTATCCGGGTCGCCGGCCTTGTCGATGGTGGCGGTGCCCGCCTCCCGGGTCAGCTCCACCCGGTCCACCTGGTCCGGGAAAGCCGCCTCAAATTCCGCAATCATGGTATCGGTGATGAGGTCGTCCCCGCTGGGGGTATCGTCCATGAACCGGCGCAAGGTCACCCCTGCCGAGGTGCCGCTGGTGTCGTCGCTGTCCTTCTGGGTCAGGCTCACCGTGATGTTGCCCACCCCCATGCCGGACATGCTGTCGGTGACGGTACCGGTAAGGCTGCCGCCCACCGTCTCAATGGCAATGACCGCCGCAATGCCGATGATGATGCCCAGCATGGTGAGCAGGCTGCGCATCTTGTTGCTTTTCAGGCTGGTGAGGGCCATGCTGATGTTTTCCAGCAGGTTAGACAATGCCATCCGCCCCCTCCCCTTTCTGCTCGTCCACAATGCGCCCGTCCTTCAGGGTCAGCACCCGCTCGCATTCTTTGGCCAGGGCCGGGTTGTGGGTGATGAGCACGATGGTCTTGTGGTAACGGCGGTGCATCTCATGGAACAGGTCCATGACCACCCGGCTGGTCTCACTGTCCAGAGCACCGGTGGGCTCGTCGGCCAGGATCAGGGCCGGGTTGTTGACCATGGCCCGGGCGATGGCCACCCGCTGTTTCTGCCCGCCGGAAAGCTCGTTGGGCTGGTGGCGCATCCGATCCCCCATGCCCACCCGGGTCAGCCAGTCTTTGGCACGGCGGGCCCGCTCACCCCCGGGAACCCCGGCGTAGAGCATGGGCAGTTCCACATTCTTCAGGGCGCTCTGCCGCCCGATGAGGTTGTAGGTCTGGAACACAAAGCCGATCTTCCGGTTGCGGATGGCGGCCAGTTCGTTGTCTTTGGCATCGTGGATGTTCACCCCGTCCAGAATGTAGCTTCCCTGGGTGGGTTTGTCCAGCACCCCGATGATGTTCATGAGGGTGGATTTGCCGGAGCCGGACTCCCCCACAATGGCCACGAACTCCCCGGGGTACACCTGCAGGTCGATGCCGTGGAGAATTTCCAGCTCATTGGGCTGGCCGATGTAGTAGCTTTTGCGGATGCCCCGCATCTGGATGAGCGGGCGGCGGGGGATGGCCGGGGCACCGATGTGCCGGGCCACGGCCTGGGCAAACTGTCTTTTGTCGGCCATGGTCACATGCCTCCCGCTGCGCCGCCGGGGGCACCGCCACCGGCATTGCCGCCGGGCGCCTGGCCGCCGCCCATGTCGGTGGGTCTGTCACCGGAGGGTGCCTGCCCGCCGCCGGGAGCGCTGCTGCCGCCCATAGCCTGCATCAGCTGCTCGGTGGGGTCGGTGGTGGTGACGATGCCCTGGGTCAGGTCGGCGCTGGAGCGGATCACATCCCCCTCCTGCAGATCGCTGCCGGAGATGGTGACGTAGTAATCGTTGGAATCGCCGGTGGTGACGGTGACCTCCTCAAAGGTCATATCCACCCCGTCGCCGCCGGTCTTGCGCAGCACATAGCTGGTACCGTTCTCGGCGGTGGCCACCGCGTCGATGGGCACCACATACACGTCGGTGACCTGGCTCTTGATGATCTCCACCTGAGCCTGGATGCCCACCAGCAGGTCCGCGGCCTCCCCGGTGACCCGCACCTTGGCGCCGAAGGAGCCCTGGTCGTTGGCCACGGGGTCGATCTGGGTCAGGGTTCCGGCGATCTCGGTGTCGCCGGTGGCATCGGAGGTGATGAGGCAGTACATACCGGTCTCCAGCCCGGGCACATCATCCGCCGGGATGGTGACCTTCACCACCAGGGCGTCGGTGTCCTGGATGGTGGCCACCGTGCCCGAACACACCGAGCCCACCGTGGCGTCCAGGGCGGTGATGGTGCCGGACATGGTGGCGGTCAGGGTGCAGTCGGCCAGGGAATCCTGCAGGGTCTCCAGGGTGTCGGAGGTGCGCTGGGCCTGTTCCAGCTTGGTCTTGGCATCCTCCACCGCCTGGGCCTTGGACTTGATGGTGGAATAGTTTTTCTCGTTGTCGTAAGAATCGTGGGCGCTCTTGACCTGCTGTTCCGCATTTTCCACCTGGGACTCAGCGGTGTCCACCTGGGTCACCGCCTGGTTGTAGGCAGTCTCGGCGGCGGTCATGGCCTGTTCTGCCGCGCTTACCGCCTGTTCAATGGCCGCGTACCCGTACAGGCCACGGGAAGTGATAGAGCAGTTGTTCTGGGCGCTTTCCAGGTCCTGTTTGGCCTGGTCGGCGGCTTTCTGCTTTTCAATATACGTTTTGTATTCCTGTTTCTGGTCTGCATCCGGCAAGGTATTTTGCGTTTCATCCGACAGACTCGGGTCGGACGCCTTCACAGCGTTCCAGGCAGACAGCGCCGCGTTCAGTGCATCAGAGGCGCTGTTGTAGGCATCGGTATAGCTGCTGATCTGGGCCTTGATGGTGTTGAAATCCGCCGAGATGGCATTGTACTCATTCACCGCCGTGTCATAGGCGCTCTTGGCGGCATCCCGGCTGGATTCTGCCTCGGAAAGGGCTTTTTCCGCGTCGGCCAGGGATTCGTCCGCCTGGTCGATCTTGGCCTGCAGGTCGATGAGGTTGTTGTCGTGCTGCACCAGGGAGGTATTGTAGTCGTCCACCGCCCGGTCATAGCTTGTCTGGGCGGACTGCAGGGTATCGCTATAGCTCTGCTGGGCGTCCTCAATCTGTTTTTCCAGGTCGGTGGTATCCAGGGTGGCGATCACGTCGCCCTCCTGCACCGTGTCCCCCACCTGGGCTTCCACCGTGGCCACCGTGTAGGTCTTGACGCTGTCTGCAACGGTCACATTCGCCTCGTCCCCGGCGACTACGGTGCCGGTCACCGTCACCGAATCGTTCAGGCTGCCCTTGGTCAGGGTGGTGGTGCGGATGTACTGGTACTCGGCCTCGGCGGAAGCCGGCACCGCCCGCATCCGCCAGGCAAGGATGCCCACCGCAACCAGAACCACCACGGCGGCAATGACCAGCTTTTTGTGACGGGCCAGCCATCCCAGCAGACGGATGAGCACAGGGCGTTTGAGGATGATGGTATCCTCGTCATCATAGGGGACATTCTCGGTGACTTCGTCCCCCGGTTCGGGGACGGCCTCCGGCTGTTGGGTCGGTTCGGGGTCCTGTACCTCCGCCGCCTGATCTTTTTTGAAGGGGTTGAACATGGGGGATTCCTGCCTCTCTGCAATTTTTATACAATTGAGTTTTTCATTGATAGCCGTTTTCAGTGTACAGGGAAAATGTGTTGAAAGGGTGCAACAGATGTGAAAACCCTGCCGTATTCCTTGTTTTTATACAGCATTGCCGTTTCAATTGTATCGGTTTGCAGGCAAATACGCAAGAAAAAATCCGGCAAATTTCTGTACAGCCACCGGTAATCTTCCGCAAAAGGAAAATGCCTGCCGGACAATGCGGCAGGCATTTTTATGCAGAAATTTTGCAACAGGGTCAGCGCTCTTCCCGGAAGTAGGCCAGACCCAGGTGAGCCGGGGGCTGGTCCTCCTTCTTGCGGCGCATGGACACAGCGATCAGCACCAGGATGGTGACCACATAGGGCACCATCTGCACCAGGTCGGTCATGGCGCTGGACACGGTGATGCCCAGCAGGCTGGGCAGGAACTGGTACAGCCAGTACAGGATGCCGAAGAGGTAGGCACCCCAGATGGCATTGAGAGGCTTCCAGGTGGTGAAGATGACCAGGGCCAGTGCCAGCCAGCCCAGGGCTTCGATCTGGCCGGTGGTGGCCCAGATCCCCTGGTTGTAGTCCAGCACATAGTACAGCCCGCCCACGCCGCAGATGGCGGCGCCGATGCAGGTGGCCAGGTACTTGTACTTGGTGACATTGATGCCGGCGGCATCGGCGGTGGCGGGGTTTTCACCCACAGCCCGCAGGTTCAGGCCCGCGCGGGTGCAGTTGAAGAACCAGTGCAGCACGATGGCTAGCACGATGGCCGCATAGGCCAGGAAGCCGTAGGAGAACACCGTCTGCCCCAGCACCCCCATCTGGGAGAGCACCGGGATCTTGGCGGCAAAGGCCTTGTTGGCGATGGGGGCGGCGCTGTAGGTGGCGCCGTCCAGGATGAAAACGCCGAAGAAGTTGGCCACGCCCATGCCGAAGGTGGTCAGAGCCAGGCCGGTGACGTTCTGGTTAGCCCGCAGGCTGATGGTCAGAAAAGCGTAGATCAGACCGCCCAGAGCCGAGGCCACCAGGGCGCAGACCAGGGCGATGATGACGCTGAGGACGGGGTTGGGGTTGGCCACGTTGTTCTCATAGAAATAGGCGCTGGCAAACCCGGCAAAGCCGCCAAGATACATGATGCCGGGCACGCCCAGATTCAGGTTGCCGGACTTTTCGGTGATGGTTTCGCCCATGGCACCGTACATGATGATGGTGCCGAAGGGGATGGCACGCATGATCCATGCAATCAGACTGCTCATTCGCCCTTCACCTCCTTGTGGTGACCGCGCCAGATCAGGCGGTAGTTGATAAAGAACTCACTGCCCAGAATGAAGAAGAGGATGATGCCGGTGATGATGTCGGCGGCGTATTCATTCAGGCTGTAGGCGGAGGCGATCTCCGAGGCGCCCCGCTCCAGGAAGACCAGCAGGAAGGAGATCAACGCCATGTAGAAGGTGTTGAACTTGGCCAGCCAGGCCACGATGATGGCGGTGAAGCCGTTGCCCCCCGCCGAGGTGGTGGAGATGGTCTGGTCCTTGCCGGCCACGATGAGGAAGCCGGTGAGACCGCAGATGGCGCCGCTGATGATCATGGTGCGCACCATGACACGGCGTACGTTGATGCCGGCATACCGGGCGGTGTTTTCGCTTTCGCCCACCACGGCGATCTCATAGCCGTGCTTGGAGTATTTCAGGTAGGCGTACATGGCAAAGGTCAGCGCCAGCACCACAATGATGTTGATGGTGTACCGCTGGCCGAAGAGGATGGGCAGCCAGCCGGCCTTGGTGGCTTTGTTCAGGGTGCCCAGGCTGGAGGCCTGGCCGCGCATGATGTTGGTGGCGCAGGCCACAATGCTGGTGGCCACATAGTTCATCATCAGGGTGAACAGGGTCTCGTTGGTGTTCCAGCGGGACTTGAACCAGGCGGGCACAAAGCCCCACAGGGCACCGGCAGCCAGGCTGCCCACCACCATGGCCACAAACAGGGCCGGAGCGGGCAGGCTGTTGCCGAAGTAGACCATGATCAGGGCAGTGGCCAGACCACCCACCAGGACCTGACCTTCGGCGCCGATGTTCCAAAAGCGCATCTTGAAGGCCGGGGCCAGGGCAATGCCGATGCACAGCAAGGTGGCCAGGTCACGCATGGCCCAGGAGAAGCGGACGGTGGTGGAGAAGGTACCACCCCACATGACCACATACACGTTGATGGGGTTCAGGCCGGTGACGAAGAAGATGAACAGAGCGTCCACCACCAGAGCCAGCAGGATGGCGGCGGCACGCACCGCGATCTTGCGGCTGAGGGGAGCGGCTTCCCGCCGGGCAATGCGCACCAGCGGTTCGGCCATATGAGTTGTTTGAGCTGCCATCAGGCGCGCACCTCCTTTTTGTTACTCTGCAGGTCAGTCATGCGCAGGCCGACCTCCTCTTTCGTGGTGGTGCGGGCGTCCAGGATGCCGTTGGCCTTGCCGCCGCACAGTACCAGGATGCGGTCGCACAGTTCCAGCAGCACGTCCAGGTCCTCGCCCACATAGATGACGGCCACGCCTTTTTTCTTCTGCTCATTGAGCAGGTGATAGATGGTGTAGGAAGTGTTGATGTCCAGCCCGCGCACGGCATAAGCGGTCATGAGCACGATGGGAGAGGCGGCCAGTTCCCGGCCCACCAGGACCTTCTGGACATTGCCGCCGGACAGCTGGGAGACGGGGGTGTTCAGGCCGGGGGTGACCACGCCCAGCTCTGTCCGCACTTCCTCGGCCAGTTCCCGGGGGGACTTGCGGTCCACGATGGGAGAATGGCCCTTGCCGTAGCTCTTGAGCATCATGTTGTCGGTCATGCCCATGGAACCAACCAGGCCCATGCCCAGGCGGTCCTCCGGCACGAAGGAGAGGTGGATGCCGGCGTCCCGGATATCCTTGGGGGTCTTGCCGATGAGGGAGGTGGGCTTGTCCTCCGCCCCGGGGGCGAAGAACTGGATCTGGGCGCCGCCGTCTGCCCGCTGCAGGCCGGCGATGGCTTCCAGCAGCTCCTTCTGGCCGTTGCCGGAAATACCCGCAATGCCCAGGATCTCGCCGCCGTAGGCATCAAAGCTCACATCGTCCAGCACCCGGCCGCCCTCGGGGCCGGTGACGCTCAGGTGATGCACCGACAGACGGCGGGTGGGATTGACGGGCAGGGGCCGCTCGATGTCCAGCTCCACCTTCTTGCCCACCATCATCTCGGTGAGCATGGCTTCGTTGGCATCCTTGGTGGCCACGTCGCCCACATACTCGCCCCGGCGCAGGATGGCCACCCGGTCGCTGATGGTCAGCACCTCATGGAGCTTGTGGGTGATGATGACCACGGCCTTGCCGTCCGCCTTCATGTTGCGCATGACTGCGAACAGCTTGTCGGTCTCCTGGGGGGTCAGCACGGCGGTGGGCTCGTCCAGGATCAGGATGTCCGCGCCGCGGAACAGCACCTTGACGATCTCCAGGGTCTGCTTCTGGCTGACGCTCATCTCATAGACCTTCTGGTCCAGGTCCAGGGCAAAACCGTATTTTTCACAGATGGCCCGGGCCTTGCTGCGCACCTTTTTCAGGTCGAACTTTTCCCCGGGTTCCATGCACAGGGCGATGTTTTCCAGTGCGGTGAAGACGTCCACCAGCTTGAAGTGCTGGTGAATCATGCCGATGCCCAGGCGCAGGGCATCCCGGGGGGAGCGGATGTCCACCGCCTCATCCCCCACGTAAATTTCGCCCTCATCGGGGTAATAGATACCGGCGATCATGTTCATCAGGGTGGTTTTGCCCGACCCGTTCTCCCCCAGAAGGGAGAGGATCTCGCCGTGGTGAACCTCAAGGCTCACGTCATGGTTGGCCGTCACTTCCCCAAAGGTCTTGGTGATGTGTTCCAGCCGGATGGCATACTGGGTGTTCGGCATGCGCTGCCTTCTCCTTTCACAACGGGAAGGGAAGCCCGCGTAAGCGTGAGCTTCCCTCCCGAAAATTCATGTTCAGACTGGTTCAGGCCACCGGCTCGCTGTCCTCGACGATGCCGTCGATGTGCAGCATGAAGTAGGGGGCGCTGCGCAGGGTGCTTTCGTCAAAGTAGCCGTCATGGATGGCTTCCTTGGTTTCGCCCTGGTACACGGCCACAGCCTCGCCGCTGGAGTAATCATAGTAGCTCAGGTCGATGGGCGCGCTGGTCACGGTCTGGCCGTCCACGGTGAAGGTGGCGGTGTCGAACACATGCAGGCTACCGTCCTTCAGAGCGGCTTCCACTTCGGCGACCTTGTCGGCGGTGCCTTCGGCGCATTCAGGTCCGAGCTCGGTGATGGCAACAGCGCCGTCCTCGTAGCCCTTGGCCCAGTCGGTGGGGATCTCCTCACCGTTCATGGCAGCGGTGAACAGTTCCTGATAGTAGACCTTCCAGACGTTGGTGGCGGAGGTCAGGGCCGCGGTGGGAGCGGTCTCCAGCATGTCGATGTTGTAACCGACGGAGTAGCAGATGGTACCGGCATCCTTCAGACGCTGGGTAGCGGCAGGAGCACCGGTGGAGTCGGCGTGCTGGCCGATGATGACGGCGCCGTTGGCGATCAGAGCCTCAGCGGCAGCGCCTTCCTTGTCGATATCGAACCAGGAGTTGGTGTACATGACTTCCATGGTGACGGTGGGGAACACGCTCTTGACGCCCAGATAGAAGGCAGTGTAGCCGGAGATGACTTCCGCATAGGGGAAGGCGCCCACGTAGCCGATCTTGACGTTGCCGTCAGCGTCGAAGGAGTTGGGCTGGGTCTCCGGGGTCAGGGTGCCGTTGTCCACCAGTTCCTGCAGCTTCATGCCGGCCACCACGCCGGAGACGTAACGGGACTGGTACACAGCGGTGAAGGCGTTCTTGAAGTTGTCCAGACCGCTGATGGCGGCAAAGTCGCCGGTCATGGAAACGAAGGTGGTGTCGGGATACTTCTCGGCGGTTTCCACCAGGTAGGTCTGATGGCCGTAGGAGTTGGCGATGACCAGGTCGCAGCCCTGGCCCACCAGGTCCTCCGCAGCGTCGGAGCATTCGGCGCTTTCGGGGATCTTGTACTTCCAGATGATCTGATCTTCGGGCAGGCCGACTTCGGCAGCGGCTTCCTTGATGCCGTTGATGTGGGCGGCGCTGTAGCCTTCGGTCTCATCACCCACCAGGATGACGCCGACCTTCAGGTCGGTGGAAGCGGAGGTGGAGGCTTCTGCGGTGTCGCCGGTGGCGGCAGTAGAAGTGCTGCCGGCGGAGCCACAGGCTGCCAGGGACAGCATCATGGCGCCGGCCATCAGAATGCCGAGCAATTTCTTCATAAGATGGTACTCCTTCTCATTCTTTAGTTGCAAGCAAAAAAATGAAATATGCGGCCCGCCGGAACCCGGCATGCCGCCCTTACAGTTTCATTGTAGACACCTTGGGGGCAATTTTCAATGATTTTTGACTCAAATGTAAAAAAACTGTGAATTTGTAATTTTTATCGTCACTTTTTGGCGTCGCTCTGGAAAAAACGCACAAGGATTTTTTGTAAAAGTATGACTTTTCCGCCTTGGTACAGCTTTTTTCTGTGGAAAAAGCCCGAGATGGCGGAGCAAACAGCCAAAGATTCCCGGTTGCTCCCCTGCCGGCACAAAAAAAGGCGTCCCCGCCATAACAGACAGGGACACCTTTTTGCAGCGGGAATACCGCTGCGTATTCAGGGAAAAAACGATCAGGCTTTGGCAGGTTCCGTCTTGCCGTCCGCCGACGGGAAGATGATCTTGTTCACGAAGAAGAAGACCACCATGGAGATACCGCCGTTGAGCACGGTGGTGCCGATGTTGTAGATAAAATCGGGTACCAGCAGGCCGGCCACCGCAACCCAGATGCAGTTGATGGAGTTGACGATGCAGGTGATGATGCAGAAAGCCACCAGGTACCAGGCGATCTGGGGCCCTAGCTTGCCCTTGGACCGGAAGACGAAGTTGCGCTGGATGGGGAAATTGATGCACTCGCCAATGACCATGGCCACCATGTAGGCGCAGAAGTAGGCCAGTCCGCCGTGGGCCTGGTCATAGCCCAGGATGTTCCACTGGAAGGACTCCCCGAACAGGGTCAGCGGAATGCCGGGCCAGCCGAAGCTGGCATCCCCCAGCCCCGCAAAGGCCGCAGGCAGGAACTGAAGCATCAGATACTTGAAAACGGTGATCAGGTTGCTGACGATGACGAACAGTCCGCCTTCCCGCACCCACTTGGCGGCCGCCGGATGCTTGGCCGCAAAACGATTCCACACTTCCATCAGTTGTCCTCCTTTTTCCGGGCCAGGCGCTTTTCCATGCTGCTGTTCTGGATGTTGTTCCTGACCAGCTCCACCAGGACCCGCAGGATACCGATGATCCAGAAGCCTTTCAGCTCCATGACCAGGCCGTCCACCATGCCCATGCTGACCATACCGCCGGTCATCTTGGCAATGGCACGCAGCGGCATGTTGTAGTTGAACAGCAGGTTCAGGTCCGGGTTGCCGGCTTCCAGGCTCTTGACCAGCAGATGCTTGTGGATCACATGGACCAGCCAGCCCAGAGGGCTGCGGCCATGACCGATCTCGCCCAGCGTCATGTTGCGGTCAATGGATACCGCAGGATGGGGAATGGGATGCCCCAGCAGGGTGGTGAACTCATTGTCCGGCACATCCTGCACCTGACCGCTCACATAGTGGGGCAGAGCCTGCCCGGCATAGGGATCGGCGTCCCCGCTGGGTTCCACCGTGACGGCGGCTTCCAGGCGGATATCCTCACTGGAGGCACCCACCCGCACGGTGTAGCTGCCGCCTTCCACCGCCCAGTGACCGGCAGGGTCGTTCCAGTAACGGAACGCCTTGTCGTCCAGAGGGATGGAGACCGTCTTGCTCTCCCCTGCTTCCAGATGGACGCGGGCAAAGCCTTTCAGCTCCTGCATCGGGCGGAAGATTTTGGCATCCGGCTTGGAGATGTAGACCTGTACCACCTCGTCGCCTGCCATATTGCCGGTGTTTTGCACCGTCAGGCTGACGCCGGTGGGGGTGGCCTGAAGGTCGCTGTATGCGAAGGTGGTGTAGCTCAGGCCGTAGCCGAAGGGATAGGCAACGGGTACCCCCGCCGTCTGATAGTAGCGGTAGCCCACATACAGGCCCTCGCGATATTCGACGGTGCGGCCATCCTTGCCGAAGTTGTTGTAGCTGGGGTTATCCTCACAGCGCACCGGCCAGGTTTCGGCCAGGCGGCCGGCGGGGCTGACCTTGCCGGTCAGCACGTCCAGCACGGCGCCGGCGCCCGCCTGTCCGCCCAGCCCTGCCCAGACCAGGCCCTGGCAATGGCTTGCCCAGCCGGTCTCCACAGCGCTGCCGCAGCTGAGCACCACCACCACATGCGGGTTGGCACGATGGACCGCCAGCAGCAGATCGATCTGGTTTTTGGCCAGCTTCATATCGCTGCGGTCCAGGCCCTCGCTCTCCTTGACCTCGTCCAGGCCCAGGAAGAGCAGCACCACATCCGCCTTTTCGGCCAGGGCCACCGCCTCAGCCTGCAGGTCGGGGTTGGCTTCCCCGTTGCGTTCAAAGCCCTTGGCAAAGCCGGCCTTTTTCAGGCCGCTGGCCTCAAACACCTGGCGGAAGCTGTCCACCTTGGGGGCATTGACCAGGCTGGAACCGGCCCCCTGATGCCGGGGCTTGTCCGCAAAGTCACCGATGACGGCGATCCTGGCTTCCGGGTCCAGGGGCAGCAGGCCGCCCATGTTTTTCAGCAGAACGATACTCTCGGCGGCTGCCTTGCGGGCCAGGGCATGGTGGGCTTCCCAGTCAATGGTCTTGGGTGCCTTTTCCAGCGCGGCGTTGGTGGAGTACACCAGGTCCAGGAATTCCTCCAGACGGGCGTTCACATCCACTTCGCTGATCTTGCCGTTTTCCACCGCCTTGACCAGTTCCCGCACCGAATCCAGGCCGGGGGCCGGCATTTCCAGCGTAGAGCCGTTCTTGACACCCAGGGCATGGTCGTTGGACCCGCCCCAGTCGGTGACGACGGCGCCCGCATAGCCCCAGGTATCCCGCAGGATCTCCTTGAGCAGATGGGCATTCTCGTTGGCATAGGTGCCATTGACCAGGTTGTAGCTGGTCATGATGGTCTTGGGATGGCCTTCGGTGACGGCGATCTCAAAGTTGGTCAGGTACAGCTCCCGCAGTGTCCGCTCATCCACAACCGAGTCGGTGGCCATGCGGCGCAGCTCCTGGTTGTTGGCGGCAAAATGCTTGGGGCAGGCGGATACGCCGTTTTCCTGAATGCCGCAGATGTAGGAAGCAGCCATCTTGCCGGAGAGGTAGGGGTCTTCCGAGAAATACTCAAAGTTGCGTCCGCACAGGGGGCTGCGTTTGGTGTTCAGACCAGGTCCCAGCACCACCGCCACATCCTGTGCGGCGGCCTCGGCCCCCAGGGCACGGCCGATCTCCTCCCCCAGAGCCGGGTCCCAGCTGCTGGCCACGGCGCTGGCCGTGGGGAAGCAGGTGGCCGGTTCACTGGGGTTCTGGCCCAGATGGTCCGCCGGGCCGGCCTGCTTGCGCAGACCGTGGGGGCCGTCCGAGAGCCAGATTTCCGGAATGCCGTACTGGGGCATGGAACGGGTTTTGAAGGTAGCCGCGCCGGAGAGCAAAGCGCATTTCTGTTCCAGCGTCAGTTGCTGAATGATTTCCGCGTATTTCACGTCCAATTGCACTCTCCTATCTCACATGAATGAAAATCAGTCTTTCTTTTGGGTCTTGGCAGCCTTGCGCAGTTTGTTGTCCAGAATGACGGCGCGCAGAGCCAGCACAAACAGGACAACGGCCACAACGTCGATGGCAACCACCAGCATACGCCAGTTGGCCATGGGAGCCTTGAACAGCGGGCGCAGAACGCTTTCGTCGCCGATCTGCTGGCTGTAATCCCGGTTCATCACCCGGATATGCAGGTACATGTACAGCATATCCTTGGTGGCGCGGCGCAGAGCCTGCATGTAGCTGTTGGACTCGGTTTCGAAGGAGAGCTCGCCGCCGCCGAAGCCGGCCATCCACAGGTCACCGCCGGCACGCAGGGCAGCGTCGCCGCTCATGTACTGGTGATGGTCCGCATAGTCGGTAATGACAGCGCCGTGGAAGTTCCATTCGTTGCGCAGCACGCCGGTCAGCAGGGCTTCGCTGCCGCCGGACCACACACCGCCGATACGGTTGTAGGAGCTCATCATGCCCTGGGCGTCATAGTCTTCAATCATGATGCGGAAGGGTTCCAGATAGGTCTCACGCAGGGCCTGCTCGGTCATCCAGGTGTAGACGGAGTCACGGTAGATGCCGGACTCGCCGTCGTTGCAGACCAGGTGCTTGACGTAGCAGTAAACACCCATATCCTGGATGCCCTTGACCGCGTTGCCGCTCATCTCGCCGGAGAGGTAGCTGTCTTCGGAGTAGTATTCGTAGTTACGGCCGTCAAAGGGGCTGCGGTGCATGTTCGCAGCAGGGGCATACAGGCCGCTGTAGCCGTTCTGCAGCGCCATCTTGCCGTGGGCATGGCCCATATCCAGCGCCAGAGAGGTGTTCCAGCTCTGGGAAACGGTGGAGGCGCTGGGGAAGCCGATGGTCTTGCCGCTGGGACGACCCCAGCTGCCGACCTGGGCAGGGCCGTCGGTGTCGATGCCCTGCATCTTGTTGATGCTGTCAATGCCGACGGTGTTGCCGTAAGCGTTGATGTACATGTTTTCCATCTCGTCAACGGTCAGCTGATCCAGCAGGGCATCCCACTGGGGATCGTCGTAGTCGGCGCCCAGCTGGTAACCCAGATCGGTGGTCTGTGCGGTGTCATCCTCGATCTCCAGGCCGTTGTCGGCGCCGGTGGTGATGGGCTCGTCGGTATCGTCAATCCAGGCATCCGCCATCTCGGAAGTGTACAGGTTGGTGGCTTTCAGGTTGTCGGCCATGGGGCGGCTGTCCACATTCTGGGTGGGGAAGGTGCCCGCAAAGTCCGCACGGGTCAGGTAGACGATGTTCTGATCGGAATCGGTGCCGTCGATGCTGATGCCGTCGATGGCGTCGGCGCCGGTGAACTTGTTGTTGACTTCCATGCCGGTCTTGCTGTCAGTGGGATACTGGGCATTGGCGGCCAGGTTCAGGGTGATGGTGGCGGCTGCGTCGTCGTCCACGGTGTGGGCGTCATGGCGCAGGGTGATCACGTAATCGCCGGCATCCAGCTCATAGCCGGTAAAGCCGTTCTTGTTGGCATCGTTGTAATCGTAGGAAGCCATATCTTCCACGGCCAGGGACAGGGGCACATCCTGGCTTTCGCCGGGCTGCAGCAGGTTGGTCTTGGCAAAGGCGCCCAGTTCCACAGCGGACTTCTCAATGCCGCCGGGGGTGTAGGGAGCGGTGTAGTACAGTTCCACCACATCCTTGCCGGCCACGCTGCCGGTGTTGGTGACGGTGACGGTGACATCAATGGTGCCGTCCTTATTCAGGATGGTGCCGTTGGCAGGGCCGGAGACCTTCCAGTCAAAGCTGGTGTAGCTCAGGCCGTAGCCGAAGGGATACTGCACGACGCCGTCATAGCCGGTGCCGTGTTCATTGTTCACATCAGCCCAGAAGTTCTCTGCATCGGCGGTTTCGTACCACTTGTAGCCGATGTAGATGCCCTCGGCGTAGTCCACATAGGAGACCTGATCATACGCAAAGGCGGGATTGCCCACGTTGCCGGTGGTGGTGCCGTCGGCGGGATACATGCCCTCGGCATTGGAGTAAGCACCCACGCCGTTGGCGCCCGCATTGGCGTAGCTGGCGGCGGTGGCGAAATCATAAGCCCAGGTGTCGGCAGTACGGCCAGAGGGTTCGGTCTCGCCCCACAGGACGGAAGGCAGAACGGCGGCGCCGTCGGAACCGGTCAGGCCGATGGCCAGGCAGGCATCCACGCCGGGGATGGTTTCCACTTCGCCCACGGCCATGACGTTGCCGGTGTTCAGCAGAACGATCACGTTTTCATAGTTGGCGGCCACGTATTCCAGCAGGCCGACTTCTTCGGTGGACAGATCCAGATAGGTGCGGCTGTCATCTTCCACAATGTCGCCGCCCTTGGTGGTGCGCTTGTACTGCACCTGGGTGCAGTCGTTGCTTTCGCCGGACAGACGGCCGAACACCACGATGGCGGTGTTGGAGAAGGCCTTGGCATTGTCCAGCAGGGTCTGAGAGTAGTAGTTGGTATCGTCGATGCTGGGTTCATACAGGCGGCAGGACTGTTCCGGCCAGCTGGACAGCGTACCGGTGTACTCACGGCCATCCTGGAAGTTCTTGTACATGTCGGTGAGTTCGGTGTTGTACTCGATGCCGTAGTTGGTCAGAGCGGACAGGAAGTCCACATCCACCGAGGTGACCTGGCCGGAGCCGCTGCCGCCGGCCAGCCAGGCGGTGGAAGCCCAGCCGAACACGTTCACCTTTTTCACGTCCGCGGAGAGGGGCAGGGTGTTGTCCTTGTTCTGCAGCAGAACGGTGGACTCCGCCTCCACCTGAGAGGCCAGGGCGCTGGCTTCCTGCAGGTTGATCTCCTTCTGTTCATCGCTGATCTGAACAACGGGAGTCGCAGCAAAAGCATCCACACTGTCTGCCAGAACGGTCAGAACCGCGCTTCCAACCACGGCAACAGCCAAAAGGAGGGACGCCAGCACCAGAAACACCCTGTTGCGGATGGTGTGCGGCACCCTCGTCTTCACTTGTTTTTCCATATTGTTTCCTCCATAATCATTTGGCTGTCATATTCCGGACTATGACAGCCGCACCGGGATCCCTTACATGACACAATTGTATCATTTTTATATCCGGGCGGATGGTTTGCCGCACAATTTGTCGGTTTTGGCACACAATTTGTCGATTATTTCATTTTCGTCACAAAAAGTACTGTGCATGTTGCACAGTCTGTTTTCGATCATGCTTGTGCACCATGACAAATGTCCTATAGACAGTATCTGACTTTTCCGGACTGGTGTACCAACAAAAAAGGCCGGAGCCCGAAGGCTCCGGCGCGGCAATGCTGTGGAAAAAAGGCAGGGCTTCTCATCGCTGCCGGGCCCGATAGCTCTCACAGGTTTTGAGCACCAGCAGCAACAGGGCCACATCGATGGGGAATTTGATGATGTTTTTCACAAAGCGCAGGCTGCTGAGCACCACAAAAGCCTGCCCGTACAGGAAATGCAGCCACAGCGGCGTGAGCAGGAAGTTGAACAGCACCACCGCCATGGCCTTGCAGGCCGCCACCCGCCACAGCTTGACGGGGCGGCGGTAATACCACAGGCCGTACAAAATCCCCGCCAGAATGGCACTGAGGGTCCACCCGGGGAAATAGGGGCCGTTGGGGCGCAGGATATAGCCGAAGAGGTCGGTGACGATGCCGGACAGTCCGGCCACCCAGGGTCCGCACATGTATCCCATGGCAGCGGTGGCCAGAAAGTCAAAGCCGACTTCCAGCAGGCCGGACACCGGGATGGTGAACTGGTTGAGGATGAGATGCAGTGCGGACAGCACCGCGGCGATGGCCAGGGTGCGGGGGCTGTGCAGTTCCTGCACGGCCTGGACGAACAGCCGGTCGTACAGGCTGCTGCGGGTGGATAGGGTGTGCTGGGTCATGGTTTTTGCCCTCCTTATACAGGCTGGGCCGCACCCGGACCGAACGCTTCCCTGCCCCGTTCCCGGGGCAAAAAAACAAGAGCACCCGGCGCAAAAGGCCATGCGGGGTACCCTTCTGCGGCAGCGCTCTTTCCGTGTGCAGCAGTGGGATGCGGGACCCGCACCGCGCACAAGGCTTCGTCCTGCCACAACTCCCCGTTGGTCAGGCACTTAACGCGCGGGCCCCTACTCTGCCTGAATGGAACGGCGGCGGCGCCGCTGTTCCAAACATACGTTCCCTATTATACACCTGCGATGTATTTTTGCAAGATGGGCGGCAAAAATGGCGCTGTCCGCCGCAGGATGCCGCCCGGGTTGACAAAGCCAGAAAAACCCTGTATAGTGAACATTGTTCAGAATGAGGTGATGTGAGTGAAACCAGTGGTAACGTCCCGACAGGAGATCCTGCAGACCAGCCGGGCCCTGATCCGGTCCCACGGGTGGGAGTCGGTGGGCATCCGCACGGTGGCCAACGCCTGCGGGGTATCCATCGGGTCCATCTACAACTATTTTGCCAACAAGAGCGAACTGGTAGCCGCCACGGTACAAAGCGTGTGGGCGGAGATCTTTCAGCCGCCCCAGGACCGGACGCCCTTCACCGACACCCTGGCCTGCCTTGCCTGGCTGTATGAGCGGATGGCCTACGGTGCCCAGCATTATCCCGGCTTTTTCAGCCTGCATGCGGTGAGTTTTTCCGGGGTGGGCAAGGAGGAAGGCCGGCAGCTGATGCAGCAGACCTGGCGGCGCATTCCCCGGGAGCTGTGCCGGATCATGCGCGCCGACCCCAACGTGCGCCCCGGTGCCCTGGACGAAGGCCTGAGTGCCGAACAGTATGCGGAAGTGCTCTTTTCCATGATGTTCTGCGCCATGCTGCGGGAGGATTACGACCCCACTGCCGCCCTGGAACTGACCCGCCGTACCCTGTACCGGTAAGAGAGACCCGCCCCCTGCGGGTTCTTTTTTGCCGCAAAATGAACAATGTTCAATTTTGCCCTTTTTCTTTGCTCATAGAAAGGAGTCCATCTATGGTTAAAAAACATACCCTCCTGCTGCTGGCTTGTCTGGTGTGGACGGCAGCGGGATTCAACATCCTGCGCATCGGCCTTGGCTGCTATCCCGGGCGGGTGACCCTTGTCAATCTGTTGCTTTCCCTGGTGGTGTTCGAGCTCTTCCGCCGGTTCATCTTCGGTCGGCTGGTTCACAAGCACACCGCCCGCATTCTGGCATACCCGCAGGAGCGGAAATGGTTCTGGAACTTTTTTGACGGCCCCTCCTTTGCCATTATGGCGGTGATGATGTCCGGCGGCATCGGCCTGCGGGTGTCGGGGCTGGCGCCGCAAGGGTTCATTGCGGTGTTCTATTCCGGTCTGGGTGCCGCTTTGCTGCTGGCCGGGGTCCTGTTCGGTGTCCGTTTTGTGCGGGCAGTGCGGGACTGACCCTCCCGCAAACGAAGGTATACAAAAAGCCCCCTGTCCGTTGGGACAGGGGGCTTTTGCGTTGCTTGTTACCGCGCGACCTTTTCCTTCAGACGACCGCTGGCCTTGAAGCCCGGAATGGCGGTGGGCTTGAGCTGGCTGGTGACCTTGGTCTTGGGGTTGGTGAAGTTCTTGGTCTGGCGCTCGCGCATCTCAAAGCGACCAAAACCGGCGATGGTGACCTTTTCCCCATCCCGGAGGACATCCCCGATGGTACCGAAAATACCATCCATGACCTTTTCGACCTGGGCAGCGCTCAGACCGGAATCGTTGGCGACTTTGGTAATCAACTGCGATCTTGTCATTTGCTTTTATCTCCTGTTTCATCGGGCCGTCTGCGGGCTTTCCCTGCCCCGCAGGGGGCTTCCGTTTAGATTGTCGCTACCAATTATATGAAAAATATGGCGCAGAATCAAGGGATTTTGCAAAAAACGGCGGTCCGGAAACAAAAATTGTCAATTGTGATAAAAAGCACCGACAAGGGTGCGTCAAACTTTGGCGGATTGAGAAAAATGTGTTTTATTTCACCATGGGATCACGGTGCAAAGTGGCGATATCCACCAGTTCCATCTTGCTGATGTCATGGTCCCCGCGCAGAGCATCCACCAGCACACGGGCGGTGTCCAGGGCGGTGATGCAGGGGATGGAAAGCTCGGTGGCCTTACGGCGGAACTTGACCGAATCCCGGTGGGGGTCACGGCCATGGGGGCTGGTGGAGATGATGTAATCCACCAGTCCGCTTTCCAGCAGATCAATGGCGTTGGGACGTTCCCCGCTGACCTGGCGCACCACACTGCAGGGGATCATCTGGCTGTTCAGGTAACGGGCGGTACCGGCGGTGCCATAGATCTTGTAGCCGTAGTCATGCAGTTTCCAGGCCAGTTCGGCGGCTTCCTTCTTGTCCGCGTCCTTCACCGAGATGATGACGCAGGAGCCGGGGCCGGGGGTCTTGAACTGGTAGCCGGCCGCCACCAGGCCCTTCATCATGGCCTCGTGGAAGGTGGGGGCAATGCCCAGCACCTCGCCGGTGGACTTCATTTCGGGGCCCAGCATGGTATCCACGCCGTGCAGTTTCAGGAAGCTGTACACGGGCACCTTGACGGCATAGTAGGGGCTCTTGCCGCCCCGCCACAGGCCGGTGCCGTAGCCCATGTCCTTGAGCTTTTCGCCCAGGGTGCAGCGCACGGCCAGGTCCACCATGGGCACGCCGGTGACCTTGCTGATATAGGGCACGGTACGGGAAGAACGGGGGTTGACCTCGATGACGTAGACCTTGCCATTCTGCACCGCATACTGTACGTTGACCAGGCCCACGACCTTCAGTTCCCGGGCGAAACGGCCGGTGTAGTCCACCAGGGTGTCGATGACGCTCTGGGGGAAGTCGTAAGGCGGGTAGACGCAGATGGAGTCGCCGGAGTGCACACCGGTGCGCTCGATCTGTTCCATAATGCCGGGGACCAGGTAGTCCTCGCCGTCGCAGATGGCGTCCACCTCACACTCGGTGCCGTAGATGTACTTGTCCATCAGCACGGGGTGGGACATATCCACATGGGCGGTGATGACGCCCATATATTCCACCACGTCGGCGGAGTTGTAGGCCACGATCATGTTCTGGCCGCCCAGCACGTAGGAAGGACGCATCAGAACGGGATAGCCCACTTCCTCGGCAGCCTTGAGGGCTTCGTCCAGGGTAAAGACGGTGCGGCCCTCGGGACGGGGGATGCCGCAGCGCTCCAGCAGCTCGTCGAAGCGTTCCCGGTCCTCGGCCTCGTCGATGGCGTCGGCGGGGGTGCCCAGGATGGGCAGGCCCACCTCGTCCATATGCTTGGCCAGCTTGATGGCGGTCTGGCCGCCGAACTGCACCAGGCAGGCGTCGGGCTTTTCGGTGGCAATGACGTTGTCCACACTCTCGGGGTTCAGGGGGTCGAAGTACAGACGGTCGCCGGTGTCGAAGTCGGTGGAGACGGTCTCGGGGTTGTTGTTGACCAGAATGGCCTCACAGCCGTGCTTCTTCAGGGTCCAGACAGCGTGGACCGAGCAATAGTCGAACTCGATGCCCTGGCCGATGCGGATGGGACCGGAACCAAAGACCAGCACCTTCTTGCGGGACTTGTCACTGTGGTCGGCGATGAAGCCGGCGGCCTCGTTGTCCTGGTCGTAGGTGGAGTAGAAGTAGGGGGTGCGGGCGGCAAATTCCGCCGCGCAGGTATCCACCATCTTGAACCCGGCATGCAGGTCCTTCACCGGCAGCTCGGAGGCGCCGGACAGGCGCAGGATGGTCTTGTCCAGGAAGCCGTACTTCTTGGCTTCCAGATACTTTTCACGGGTGAGCTCGCCCTGCTTCAGGCCCAGTTCCAGGTTGGCCAGATGCTGCATCTTGTCCAGGAACCACCAGTCGATCTTGGTGATGTCGTAGATGACCTTGTGGTCCACGCCCCGCTTGAGGGCTTCATAGACGCAGAAGGCGCGCTCGGAGTCCTGCACATGCAGATGCTCGATGACTTCCTCGGTGGAGAGCTTCTCGAAATCGGGCAGGGTCAGGGTGTCCAGGCCCAGCTCGATGGAGGAAACCGCCTTCATCAGGGCGTGTTCAAAGTTGTTGCCGATGGCCATGACCTCACCGGTGGCCATCATCTGGGTGCCCAGGGACTTGTCCGCATAGACGAACTTGTCGAAGGGCCACTTGGGATACTTGACCACCACGTAGTCCAGGGCGGGCTCAAAGCAGGCGCAGGTCTCGCCGGTAACGTCGTTGGTGATCTCGTCCAGGGTGTAGCCCAGGGCGATCTTGGTGGCCACCTTGGCGATGGGATAGCCGGTGGCCTTGGAGGCCAGGGCGGAGGAGCGGGACACACGGGGGTTGACCTCGATGACCGCATACTCGAAGCTGTCCGGCTTGAGGGCGAACTGGCAGTTGCAGCCGCCCTCAATGCCCAGCTCGGTGATGATATCCAGGGCCGCGGTACGCAGCATCTGGTATTCCTTGTCGGACAGGGTCTGGCTGGGGGCCACGACGATGGAGTCGCCGGTGTGCACGCCCACGGGGTCCAGGTTCTCCATGTTGCAGACGGTGATCACGTTGCCCTTGGAGTCCCGCATGACCTCGTATTCGATTTCCTTCCAGCCGGCGATGCACTTTTCCACCAGGATCTGGGTGATGGGAGACAGACGCAGGCCGTTGGTGGCAATCTCCCGCAGCTTTTCCTCGTCCTCACAGATGCCGCCGCCGGTGCCGCCCATGGTGAAGGCGGGACGGACGATGACCGGGTAGCCGATGGTAGCGGCGTACTCCACCGCGTCCTCCAGCTCTTCCACCACCTTGGAGGGCACGATGGGCTGGTGCAGCTTCTCCATGGTATCCTTGAAGAGCTGACGGTCCTCGGCGCGGTCGATGGTGTCGGGGCGGCAGGCCAGCAGCCGCACGCCGGAACGGTCCAGGAAGCCGCTGCGGGCCAGTTCCATGGATAGGTTCAGGCCCATCTGGCCGCCCAGGTTGGGCAGGATGGCATCGGGCTTTTCCTTTTCGATGATGCGCTCCACCACCTCAGCGGTGAGGGGCTCAATATACACATGGTCGGCAATGTCGGGGTCGGTCATGATGGTAGCCGGGTTGGAGTTGACCAGCACCGTCTCGATGCCCTCGCTCTTCAGAGCGCGGCAGGCCTGGGTGCCGGAATAGTCGAACTCAGCGGCCTGGCCGATGATGATGGGGCCGGAGCCGATGACCATTACCTTCTTGATTTTCGGGTCTTTCGGCATTCTTACAGCCCTCCTTTAACACGATTGATGCGGCGGATGTTCTGGATGAACCGGTCAAACAGGAACTCGGTGTCCCGGGGGCCGCCGCTGGCCTCGGGGTGGAACTGCACGGTAAAGCAGTTCCACTGCATATACTCCACGCCCTCGCAGGTCTTGTCGTTGGCGTTCACATGGCTCACCCGGCCCACGCCTGCAGGCAGGGTGCCGCCCAGCACGGCATAGCCGTGGTTCTGGCTGGTGATGAAGGTACGGCCGGTGGCAAAATCGGTGACCGGCTGGTTGGCGCCGCGGTGACCGTACTTCATCTTGCTGGTCTTGGCGCCGGCGGCCAGAGCGGTGAGCTGGTGGCCCAGGCAGATGCCGAAAGCCGGGATGCCGGTGTCCAGCATCTTGCGGATATTGGCGATGATCTCGGTGTTTTCCGCCGGGTCGCCGGGGCCGTTGGACAGCATGAGGCCGTCCGGCTTGAGGGCAGCCAGCTCCTCGGGGGAGGTTGTGCCGGGCAGAACGGTGACGCGGCAGCCACGCTTCTGCAGGCAGCGCACGATGTTATTCTTGCAGCCCAGGTCCAGCAGGGCCACATGCAGCACCGGACCGCCGTCCTTGGGTTCGGCGGTGGGCTCAAAGGTCTTGGGTGCGGCACAGGTGGTGGATTTCACCGCCTCGGTGACCGCATAGCCCTGGATGGAGGGCATGAGAGCGGCCATCTTTTCCGGCTCGGCCTTGGGGTCGAACTCGGTGGTGATGGCGCCGTTCATAACGCCGCTTTCCCGCAGAGTGCGGGTCAGGCTGCGGGTGTCGATGCCCTCAATGCCGATGATGTTATGCTTTTTCAGGAAAGTGTCCAGGGTCATCTCGCAGCGGAAGTTGCTGGGGGTCGTGCAGGCTTCGCGCACGATGTACCCCCGGGCCCAGATGCGGGAACTTTCCATATCTTCGCTGTTCATGCCGTAGTTGCCGATCAGCGGGTAAGTCTGGGTGATGATCTGGCCGTAGTAGCTGGGGTCGGTCAGGGTCTCCTGAAAGCCGACCATACCGGTGGCGAACACGACCTCACCCACGGTGGTGCCCTGGGCGCCAATGCTGCTGCCAGTGAGCACCGTCCCGTTTGCCAAAATCAGATATGCCTGCATAGTTTGCCTCGCTTCAAAAAATTACAGCTTCTGCTTTGCCTGTTCCTTCATCTTGCGGCTGCCCAGGTGAACCAGGGGCAGCTTGCCTTCCTTGCAGATGGGGCATTCATCGGGGGCATAGTTGGGCAGTTCCAGCTTCAGGGCGCTGGCCAGGATGGGAATGGGAGAGGGGGCGGCAGCGGTGGTGCGGTCCACCACGCAGACGATGCCCAGGCAGATGCCGCCGGCTTCCTCGATCACGCGCTTGGTCTCCAGACTGGACACGCCGGTGGTGACCACGTCCTCGGCGATGATGCAGCGGGTGCCGGGCTTGATCTGGAACCGCTTGAGGGTCATGACGTTGTCCACACGCTCGGTGAAGATGGCGGGCTTGCCGCATTGACGGCCCAGCTCATAGGCATAGACGATGCCGCCCATGGCAGGACCCACGAACAGGTCCACGTTCATCTCCTTCAGCTTTTCCGCCACCGGAGCCATGACCTCGGCGCACTTGTCCGGGTACTGCTGCAGATAGGCCATCTGGCAGTAAGCCCCGGAGTGGCGGCCGCTGGAAAGAAGGAAGTGACCTTCCAGAAAAGCGCCGCATTCCTTCAGAATTTCTTTTGCATCTCTTGCCATCGTAAAACCCTCCATACTATGTTTCCGTATACCGGTTATCCTGTGCGGACACGCCCCCGAAAGCGCACGTGTCCGCTCTTTTCCATTCTTTGCCTTATGATAGCATTGTTTGTATAATTTTGCAATGTTATTGCATAAATTTTCAGTTGTTCCGGGCGCAGCCGCGGATCTCGTCCAGGCTGTGCACCCCATGGGCCTGCATCCAGTCGGCCATCTCGTTCACGATGCGGGTGCAGGCGCAGGGGTCCAGGAAGTTGGCGGTGCCCACCTGCACGGCGGCGGCGCCGGCCATGATGAATTCCAGGGCGTCCTTGCCGGTGCTGATGCCGCCCAGCCCGATGACCGGGATGTTCACGGCACCCACCGCCTGCCAGACCATGCGCAGGGCAATGGGTCGCACCGCCGGGCCGGACAGACCCGCGAAGGTGTTGGCGAACACCGGTTTGCGGCGCTCCAGGTCAATGGCGCATGCCTGGAAGGTGTTGCACAGGCTGATACCGTCGGCACCGGCGGCTTCCACCGCCTTGCACATCTCGGTCAGGTTCTCGGCCTGGGGGCTGAGCTTGACCACCAGGGGCACGGTGCAGACCTTGCGCACCGCGGTGACTACCTCGGAGGCATCCACAGCCCGGATACCGAAGGCCAGACCGCCCTGCTTGACGTTGGGGCAGCTGATGTTCAGTTCCAGGAAGTCGATGCCCGCTTCGCAGAGCATCCGGACCCCCTCCACGTTCTCCTCGATGGTGTGGCCGCCCAGGTTGGCCCAGACGGTGGTGCCCAGGGTCTTCATGGCGGGCAGTTCATGCTCGATGAAGTGGGCCACGCCGGGGTTCTGCAGACCGATGGAATTCATCAGGCCGGAGGGGGTCTCGTACAGCCGCTCCCCGGGGTTGCCGGGCTGACCGTTGAGGGTCAGCCCCTTGCCGGAGATGCCGCCCAGAACCCGCAGATCCTGGATGTCGGCGTACTCGGGGCCGAAGCCGAAGGTGCCGGAGGCCGCGATGACCGGGCTGGCCAGACGCTTGCCCAGCAGGTCCACATGCAGATCTACGTCAGTCAAGGTCGAACACCTCCTCAGCAGCAAAGACCGGGCCGTCCTTGCAGACGGTGCGCGGTCCCACCTTGGTCATGCAGGTGCATCCCAGGCAGGCGCCCAGGCCGCAGGCCATCTTCCGCTCCAGGCTGACGATGCAGGGGGTGTTGTGCTCGGCGCAGAGCTTGTACACGCCCTTCATCATCACATTGGGCCCGCAGGCCAGGATCAGATCGAAGTTTTCGGGATGCAGGATACCGGTGACCAGGCCGTGGTAGCCCACGGCACCGGAATCGGTGGCCACGCTGACGGCGGCGCAGTAGGGCAGGAATTCTTCCAGCCCGTAGGGTTCATCCCGGAAACCCACATACAGTTCCGGCTTGGCGCCGGCGGCGGCCAGCTCCTTGCAGAGGAGCAGTAGGGGCGCGGTGCCGATGCCGCCGCCCACCACGGCCACCCGGCCGGTGCCGCTCTTGGCGGCTGCAGCCACGTCAAAGCCGTTGCCGCAGGGGCCGGTGAGGGACAGGGTATCCCCTGCCTTCAGGGCGGACAGCTTCTCGGTGCCCTGGCCCTTGACCTGATACAGAAAGGTCAGGGTGTGGGAAGCGGCATCAAAATCATGGACACTGATGGGGCGGGAGAGCACGGGGGCTTCGTCCGCCGCCCAGCAGCGCAGCATATAGAACTGGCCGGCGTGGGGCCGGAACTCCGGCCGGGGGTCGGCCCATTCCACCGTCAGGCGGCGGATGTCGGGGGCCACGGCCTGCTGGCCGATGACCTTTGCCTTACAGTTTATCGCACTCACTCTGGATATCCTCCCTCATGCGGACACATTCATTATAGGCGGCCTCGGCGTAATCCACACCGGGCTGCTTCTTCCAGGCCAGCAGGATGCCGCGGCTGGAGTTGACCACGCCGCCGTTGCCCTTGTTCAGGTAGCGGGCGATGTCGGCGGCCTTGCCGCCCTGGGCGCCGTAGCCGGGGATCAGGAAGAAGGTGTTCTGGTAGGCAGCGCGGATGGCGGAAGCCTCCTCGGTATGGGTGCCGCCGATGACCAGGCCCAGGCTGGTGTAGCCGGTCTCGCCGATGTAGTCCTGGCCCAGGGCGGAGATGCTGTCCCCCACCAGGTCGTAGACGTGGCGGCCGTCGGCCAGTTTCTGGTACTCAAAGTCCTTGGCGCCGGGGTTGGAGGTGCGGCAGAGGACGAACACACCCTTGCCCTGGTCCTTGCAGTAGGGCAGGTAGGGGCTGATGGAATCCAGGCCCATGTAGGGGGCCAGGGTGATGAGGTCGGCCTCGAAGTCGCCGGTAAAGTGAGCCTTGGCGTACATCTCGGCGGTCTTGGCAATGTCGCCGCGCTTGATGTCGGCAATCACTGGCAGGCCGGTCTCCCGCACCATGCGCAGGGTCTCGGCATAGGCGCGCATGCCGTCCAGGCCCAAGGATTCATAGTAGGCGATCTGCACCTTGTAGCAGCCCGCAGCGGACTTGGTGGCGTCGATCAGGGCGCGGTTGTAGGCCACCACGTTCTCCCCCGCCGTCTTGGTGGAATCCACGGCGGATTCGGGCAGATAGCTCAGTTCGGTGTCCAGGCCCACGCAGACGGGACCGTTGGCGGCCACGCTGGCATACAGTTTATCCATATTGGTCATGGGAAGTGCCTCCTTACTCTTCGCTCTGATAGGTGATCTTGCCGCCCTTGATGGTCATCTTGATGCGGCCGTACAGGTTTTCGCCGTCAAAGGGCGTATTTTTGCTCTTGCTGTGCAGCTTGTCGGCGTGCACGGTATACATGTGGTCGATGTCCACCAGCACCAGGTCAGCGTCGTAGCCGGGGCAGAGCAGCCCCTTGCGGTCGGCCATGCCCATGACGGCGGCGGGGCCGGCGCTCATGAGGAAGCTCAGCAGTTCCAGGGGCAGGCCCTCCATCCGGCAGAGCTTGGTGTAGCAGGCGGCGAAGGCGGTTTCCAGCCCCACCATGCCCGCGGCGCCCTTTTCCTTTTCCTCGGCGGTGTGGGGGGCGTGGTCGGTGCCGATGCAGGTGACGGTGCCGTCCTTGATGGCCTCCACCAGGGCTTTCACGTCCTTGTCGGTGCGGATGGGCGGGTTCACCTTATATTGCAGGCGCTTGTCGTCGAACCACAGGTGGTGCGGGGTGACCTCGCAGGAAACCCGGGCGCCCTTGCGGCGGCTCTGGCGCACCGCGTCCACCGCCTCGGCGGTGGAGACGTGGCACATGTGCAGCCGGGTGCCGTAGTACTCGGCCAGGTGGCAGTTGCGCACCGTCTCGATGTTTTCGGCCAGGCGGTAGTCCCAGGGGCTGATCTCCCGGTCCTCGGCGTGGGACATGACGGTGAGGCCCCGCTCGGTGGCGATGGCAAAGACCCGGGCCATGACCGCGTTGTTCATCACGCCGTTGCCGTCCTCGGTGATGAAGCGGATATCCTCCGGCAGGGTGAGCAGATGGTCGATGGTCTTGCCGTCAAAGTCCTTGGTGATGGAGACGGTCTGGTTGGCGTCACACAGGCCGATCTCCCTAGCCTTGTCCTGCACCGCGTAGACGATCTCCGGGGTGGAGCACACCGGCTTGGTGTTGGGCATCAGGTTGACGAAGGTGTACCCACCCGCAGCGGCCGCGGCGGACCCGGTGGCGATATCTTCTTTATATTCCAAGCCGGGGGTGCGCCAGTGGCAATGGGTGTCGATGAAGGCGGGCAGAAGGGTGAGCCCGGCGGCGTCGATGACCTCGGCGTCCAGATCGGCGGGCAGGCCGACGCCCAGCGCGGCGATCTTGCCCTCTTTGACCCAGACATCACAGACGCTTCCGTTGGCGTCCTTGGCATTGCGGATCAGCATGATACAGCCTCCCTTTTTGGTGGTTCTACGCCCGTTTGGGCAAAAAAAAACTTTTCCCCAATGAGGAAAAGTCAAAAAAGCCGCCCGAGCGCGGTGTCAGGAAAAAACACGGCACCGTCAAAATTCAGAACGCTGGACATTCGGGCCGAGCGGAACTGCATGACTTTGCCTCCTCTTTTCTGACAGCTTTTACGGGGGTTTTGCATAATTTTTATTATTCTACCACGCCCCTGCCCTGCCTGTCAAGGCAAGAGGCCCTCCCCGACCGCCGTCTTTGGGGGCCTTTGTGGAAAGGTTTTTGGGCAATCTGACAAAGAGGAGCGGTTGACGGCCCCGGCGGCGGGTGGTAGGATGAAGGAAACCCGGACCGGCGCCGTTTCCGGCCCGAAAAAGGAGCTGTTTTTCATGTCCGAACCACGCAAACTGGCGGTCGTATTTCCCGGCAGAGGCTACACCTGCTCCACCGGCCTGCTGGCCGACGGCATCAACCTGTGGAAAGAACTGGGGTATGAGGTCCTGCCCCTGGATTTCTCCGCCATCCCCTTCTCCCGGATCGGCACCTTTGCCGAAGCCTTCGACCGGGTGGAGGCGGCAGCTCTGGAACAGCTGGCGGGGGTGGATCTGGTCCACTGCACCGATCTGGTCTTTTTCTCCAAGAGCATGGGCACGGTGGCGGCGGCCCGCTGCGCTGCCCGCCTGGGCCTGCGGCCCCGGATGCTGCCCCTGACCCCTTTGCCCGAAACCCTGGACCTGACCAAACCCGGGGACCGGGTCATGGGCATGGCGGTGGGCACCGCCGACCGGTACATTGACTGGCACCGGGTACGGGCGTTCTGCAAAGAGCGGGATATCCCCTGCGTCATCGGGCAGGGAGTGGGCCATTCCCTGGCAGACAAAAACGACCCGGCCAATACCGAAGCCATCCGGCAGCAGGTGCTGGCTCTGTGCCGTCCCCTGTAATGTGCCTTACGGTTTAACAATCAAAACCACCCGTTGAACGGGTGGTTTGAACAGGCCCTATAAGGGCCTATCTCCTGTGGTAGCCCTCTAAAGAG
>CALWNO010000015.1 GCA_944382785.1 uncultured Gemmiger sp.
GTGGCCAAGCTGCGTCTGTGGCAGGCCAAGGCGCCCAGCTTCGATATGAGCAGCTTCAACGCCGGCAACTACAACACCGCCATCAGCCAGAGCGCTTCCGCCGAGCTGATCTCCAAGATCCTGTACCCCAACGATAACCACACCGAAGGCAAGATCCTGCGCCTGCGTCAGCAGTACTTCTTCTCTGCCGCTTCGGTGGCCGATATCCTGGGCAACCATCTGAACCAGTACGGCACCCTGGACAACCTGCCCGACAAGGTGGCCATCCAGCTGAACGACACCCACCCGACCCTGGCCATCCCCGAAATGATGCGCATCCTGCTGGATGAGTGCTCCTACAGCTGGGAAGATGCCTTTGCCATCTGCCAGAAGGTCTTTGCCTACACCAACCACACCGTTATGAGCGAGGCTCTGGAAAAGTGGAATGTGGACATCTTCCGTTCCACCCTGCCCCGCATCTGGCAGATCGTCTGCGAGATGGACCGCCGCTGCCGCGCCGACCTGGAAAAGGTCTTCCCCGGCGACAAGGGCAAGATCGACTATATGGCCATCCTGGGCGACAACCAGGTCCGCATGGCCAACATCTGCGCCTACACCTGCCACTCCATCAACGGCGTTTCCAAGCTGCACAGTGAGATCATCAAGGACAGCGTCTTCCATGATTATTTCCTGTACAAGCCCAAGGCCTTCAAGAACGTCACCAACGGCATTGCCTACCGCCGCTGGCTGCTGTGCGCCAACCCCGGCCTGACCGACCTGCTCAGCGAGAGCATCGGCGACGGCTTCAAGACCGACGCTTCCCAGCTGAAGAAGCTGGAACAGTTCGCCACCGACAAGGCCTTCCTCAAGAAGCTGGAAGGTGTCAAGCGGGAGAACAAGGTCCAGTTTGCCAACTATCTGGAGCGTGCCACCGGCCAGCTCATCGATCCCGATTCCATCTTCGACTGCCAGGTCAAGCGCATGCATGAGTACAAGCGCCAGCACCTGAACGCCCTGAACATTGCGGCCGAGTACCTGTACCTGAAGGCCAACCCCAACGCCGACTTTATCCCCAAGACCTATATCTTCGGCGCCAAGGCGGCTCCCGGCTACTATATGGCCAAGCAGATGATCCGCATGATCTGCAAGCTGGGTCAGCTCATCGACTCCGACCCCGCCGTGCAGGGCAAGCTGCGCATCGTCTACCTGGAAGACTACTGCGTCACCCTGTCCGAGCAGCTGATGCCCGCCTCCGAAGTGTCTGAGCAGATCTCTCTGGCCGGCACCGAGGCTTCCGGCACCGGCAACATGAAGTTCATGCTCAACGGCGCCATCACTCTGGGCACCCTGGACGGCGCCAACGTGGAGATCGCCGATGCCGCCGGTCATGAAAATGAGATCATCTTCGGCATGCTGACCCCCGAGGTCAACGCCCTGAAGGGCATGGGCTATCATCCCCAGGCCTATATCTCCGACGACAACATCGCCATGGCGGTGCTGGACCTGCTGGAGAAGGGCTGGAACGGCGAAAACTTCAGCGAAGTCACCAACAACCTGCGCAACAGCGATCCTTATATGGTCATGGCCGACTTCAAGGATTACCGCCGTGCCCAGGCCACCGTGCAGCAGCTGTACCGTGACCGTGAGACCTGGAACCGCATGAGCCTGATGAACATTGCCAACGCCGGTATCTTCTCTGCCGACCGTTCGGTGATGGACTATGCCCGCGATATCTGGGGAGCCACCCCGGTTCGCTGAGCCGCCCGTGAACTGAATTTCCGAAACCTGACCGCCGCCGTTTTTTGTGCGGCGGTCTTTTCGGGTAAAAACACCCTGAAGGGACGGACGATCAATCTATGTCGCACACCTTTTTCAACAGCCGCCTGCCCCGCTACAAGACCCCCTTCGGCGCTGTGCCGGCGGGAACGGCTGTCACGCTGCGCCTGGATGTACCCCAGGACTACGGCTATGTGGACCCGCATCTGGTGCTGATCAAGGACCGGGAGGACCCGGTGCACTATCGCATGGACTTCAACGGTCAGGACCAGGGCTCCAACCATTTTTCGGTCACGGTGGCGCCCACCACATCCGGTCTGTATTTCTATTATTTTGATTTGTATACCGACTTCCGCAAAATCTGCCGGGGTGCCAACGCCGAGGGCGAACTGACCTGGACGGACGGGGATTGCTGGCAGCTGACGGTGTACGAGCCGGGCTTCCAAACGCCGGACTGGATCAAGAACGGTACCATGTACCAGATCTTCCCCGACCGGTTCTGTGAGGGCGTGCCCAACAAGCCCATGCCCTTTGCCGACCGCATCTATCGTCCGGACAAGACCGGTGAGCCCTACTTCTGGCCCACCGAGCAGCCGGAAGGTTACCTGAATATGGATTACTACGGCGGTGATTTTGCGGGTATCCAGCAAAAACTGCCCTATCTGCAGAAGCTGGGCGTGACCTGCATCTACCTCAACCCTATCTTTGAGGCGCACTCCAACCACCGGTACAATACCGCCGATTATCTGAAAGCGGACCCCCTGCTGGGCACAAACCGGGGTTTCGCAGAGCTGTGCACCGCTGCCAGACGCCTGGGGATCCGCATCATTCTGGACGGTGTGTTCAGCCACACCGGCTCGGATTCCCGCTACTTCAACCGGGAAGGCCGCTATGGCCCCGGCGGTGCCTACCGTGACCGGCATTCCCCTTACCGGGGCTGGTATGACTTTGACTCCGGCTACAAGTGTGGATATCGCAGCTGGTGGGGATTTGAGACCCTGCCCGAAGTACAGGAAAATTCCCCCTCTTACACCGAGTTCGTCTGTGGCAAAGGCGGCGTCATTGATACCTGGCTCAATCTTGGCGCCTCCGGATTCCGGCTGGACGTGGCCGATGAGCTGCCCGACGACTTTATTGAAAAAATCCGTGCAGCCGTCAAATCCCACGGCGAGGACAAGCTGCTCATCGGGGAAGTGTGGGAGGATGCCACCACCAAGGAAGGATTCGGTCAGCGCCGCACCTATCTGCGGGGCCATGGGCTGGACACCACCATGAATTACCCCTTCCGCAACGCGGCTTTGGACTTTGTCTGTGGTGCCCGCACGGAGGATGTGGCCGACCGGATCCTCTCCATCTGTGAGAATTATCCCAAGCCCGCCCTGGATTGCGCCATGAACTTCCTGTCCACCCATGACACCGAGCGGGCCATCACCGCCATTGCGGATGAACCGGCCAACGGGCGGGATCGATTCTGGCAGAGCGGTCGGCGCATCCCGGCGGCCCGCATGGAGGACGCCATCCGCCGCCTGCTGCTGGCTTATGCCATGATCTACACCCTGCCCGGCGTGCCCTGCGTGTATTACGGGGATGAAATCGCCATGCAGGGATACCGTGATCCCTTCAACCGTGCTTTCTACGATTGGAACAGCACCGAAAAACGGCTGCGCGGCCCGCTGGCTAACCTGGCCAACCTGCGCCGCAGTTGTGACGCTTTCAACGGTGGGACCATCGAATTGGTTCAGGCAGAAGGGGATGTACTCCATTTCCGCCGCGTGGGCAAGACCCAGACCGCCGAGATCATCCTGAACCGGGGTCCGCACCTGCTGTGCACCCAGGCCTTCGGCAAATCGGCCGAGGTCAACCCCGGGGGATTTACCATCCTGGTAGAGGACAACCAGCCCAAAAACGTGGGCTATTTCAAGATCTATTGAACGAAAAGACCGCTGCCCTGCCCGGGCGGCGGTTTTTTTGCATCCGGGGCAGGGGAGGGGCGTATTCTGGTACGGAGAGGAAATGACTTCCCGGCAGGAAATGGGTGGAAACCCGTGGATTTTACACCCGGATATCGTGGATTTTACACCCGGATATATTGACTTTATACACATGACCTGTTAAAATTGTGTCAAATAAAGCAAGGAGGGATTCACAGCTTATGGATAGCATTTTATGGCTGATCGCCGTCATCGTCTTTGTGGCTGCCGAAGCCGCCACCACCGCTCTGATTTCCATCTGGTTTGCGGTGGGCGCCGCTGTGGCCCTGATCGTCAGCCTGTTCACCAGTTCGCTGCCTCTGCAGTTCCTGGTGTTCGCCCTGGTATCCGCCGTGACCCTGGCCATCATGGTGCCCACCTTGGCTGCCCGCCGCCGCAACAAAAAGGCGCCTGTCACCAACGGGCCGGAGCTGAGTGTGGGCAAGCGTGGCGTGGTGTTGCAGGCCATTCTGCCCGGGGAACTGGGCCGTGTCCGGGTGGATGGACTGGACTGGCAGGCGAAGGCCGACGAAGCACTGCCTCAGGGCAGTCGCTGCCAGGTGACGGCCGCCGACGGCAATGTGCTGACGGTGTGTGCGGCCCCTGTGGAAGAACCGGTGTAAGAGATCCCGCGCGGCGTATCCCTGTTTGCCGCCAGGACAAAAATAAACCATTCCGAAAGTTGAAGGAGGTAACCATATGCCTTGGGGAGTTATTCTGATCGCCATTCTGCTGATTGTGGCGTTGCTTGTGATTGTTCGCTGCATCGTCATTGTTCCGCAGTCCAATTCCTATGTTATCGAGTCGCTGGGCGTCTACAAGGAAACCTGGGACGCCGGCCTGCACATCAAGGTGCCCTTCATTGAGCGGGTGGCCCGTCGGGTCTCCCTCAAGGAAGAAGTGGCTGACTTTCCCCCGCAGCCGGTGATTACCCGGGACAACGTCACCATGATGATCGACACGGTGGTGTTCTTCCAGGTGTTCGACGCCAAGGCTTACGCCTACGGTGTGACCCGGCCCATCGCCGCTATTGAGAACCTGTCCGCCACCACCCTGCGTGACATCATCGGTTCCATGTCCCTGGATGAGACCCTGACCAGCCGCGACCTGATCAACACCAAGATCACCGCCACCCTGGATGAAGCCACCGACCGCTGGGGCATCAAGGTCAACCGCATCGAGCTGAAAAACATCGAACCCCCGCAGGAAATCCGCACCGCCATGGAAAAGCAGATGAAGGCCGACCGTGAAAAGCGTGCCAGTATCCTGCTGGCCGAAGGTGAGAAGCAGGCCGCCATCACCCGCGCGGAAGGTGAAAAGGAAAGCGCCATCCTGCGGGCCGAGGCTGTCAAGGAGCAGAAGATCCGGGAAGCTGAGGGCCAGGCCCAGGCCTTGCTGCTGGTGCAGAAGGCTAAGGCAGACTCCATCCGCCTGATCAACGAGGCCGCCCCCACCGAGAGCATGTTGGCCCTGCGCAGCATGGAAGCCATGGAGCGGGTGGCGGACGGCAAGGCCACCAAGATCATCGTGCCCAGCAACATGCAGGACATGGCGGCTACGGTTTCCGCCATCAAGGCGGTGGCGGGAGATACCAGCGGTGCCGCCGCTGCCGGAAAATAAGAGAATTTCAGATGACAGCCAGTCTCCTGATACAAAGGCAGGCCCGCCGTACCATCTCGGTACGGCGGGCCTGCCGCTTTTTATCATGGAAGACTCAGATCATATAGTCCTCAAACCGGTGCAGATCGTCGATCTTCACCGTGCCTTTGTAATACACACCGTCAGGGCGGTACTCCTCCTCCATCACACTGCCCCGGCTGCGCAGGATATCAGCCAGAGACAATTTGTCATAGGGCAACAGCACTTCGATGGTACGTACCCGATGGGAGAGAGCCTCATCCAGCCGCTTCAGCAGTTCATCCAACCCCCGGCCGGTTTTGGCGCTGGTCAGCAGCACCGCCGGATCAAAGGGGATGGCGCCGGGCTTGTCGCACTTGTTGTACACCACAATCTGGGGAATGTCCGAACAGCCCAGGGATTCCAGGACCTCGTCGGTCACGGCCAGCTGGGCGGCCGCTTCGCTGTCGCTGGCATCCGCCACCTTCAGAATCACATCCGCGTAGGCGGCTTCCTCCAGGGTACTCTTGAAAGCATCCACCAGATGGTGGGGCAGACGGCTCACAAAGCCGACGGTGTCCACCAGCACCACGGTCAGACCGCTGGGCAGGGTCAGGCGCCGGGCAGTGGGGTCCAGGGTAGCAAACAGCATGTCTGCCTCGAAGATCTCCGCCCCACACAGGGCGTTCATCAGGCTGGATTTGCCCACATTGGTGTAGCCCACCAGGGCCACCACCGGCACGTTGTTCTTCTGGCGGGCGCGGCGGGTCTCACCCCGGCGCTTCTCCAGCTCCTTCAGCCGCCCTTCCAGGTGCTCGATGCGGTGGTGCAGGTGCCGCCGGTCCAGTTCCAGTTTGGTCTCACCGGCGCCGCGGCGGGCACCCCCGCCGCCGCCACCGCCGCCGCCCTGGCGGCTCAGCGCTTCGCCCAGCCCCTGCAGGCGGGGCAGCTGATAGCGCAGCATGGCCAGTTCGGTCTGCAGCTTGCCTTCGTTGGTGGAAGCCCGGGACTTGAAGATCTCCAGGATCAGCATGGTGCGGTCCAGCACCTCCACCTGCAAGGCGGCGGAAAGGTTGCGGATCTGGCTGCCCGAAAGCTCCCCATCAAAGATGGCAGCCTCCGCCCGGGTGTTCATGCACACCAGCCGTGCCTCAGCTACCTTGCCTTCGCCCAGCATGGTGGCTGCTTCCGGGGTGGAGCGTTTCTGGCAGACGGTGGCCACCGCCTCCATGCCGTTGGCCTCGGCCAGGGCAGCCAGTTCGTCCAGACTGCGCTGTGCATCAAATTTCCCCTGATCCAGACTCAGCAGCACCACCGGAATGGCACTGTGTTCCTCCTCCTGGTCGGAAGGGAAGGGGTCCAGATCGTCCAGCGTACTCAGAGGGTCGGATGTGAAATCCAGAGTAAAGTCGTCCATTTACATCTCCTTGATTGCGTTGATTTTATAATACGCGCGGCAGGGCACCGGGGTGCCGTCATACTTGTGGTATACCGCGTCGTGGTCATAGAGAAAACCATTTTTTTGGATCACCCTGCCGCTGGCAGGATTCTCCACAGCATGGCAAATGGAAAGCCAGGGGCCGCCAACCCGGGTAAACCAGAACTCCAGCACAGCTTTCAGGGCCTCGGTGGCATAGCCATGGCCCCACCAGGTGCGGCCCAGCGCATACCCTGGCTCCCAGATTTCGGTATGGTGCAGGGGCTCAGGCAGCGTCTGCCAGCCTTCGGCAGCGGCCCGCTCCGCCCGTACTACCCCGATGGTCCCGATGAGAGTCCCGTCCTGAAGACAGATGCCCCAGTTGTAGAAGGTGGGGTCGGCGTAACACTTTTCCACCTCGTACAGGTATTCAGCGGTGACCGTCCAGTCCCGGTGGGTGTTCCAGCGCAGATACCGGGTCACCTGCGGGTCTCCGGCCCAGTGGTCAAACATGGTCCGGCAGTCGTCAAAGGTCAGGCGGCGCAATGTCAGCCGCCGGGTTTCCAGGGGAACGGTGCCCAGATGGTTCATGCCTTTCCTCCTTACCGGTGCAGCACTTTGCGCAGTAGGGTCATGCCCATGTGCCACAGTTTCTGCAGCTGGGGACGGTACAAGGTGCAGTAGATGAAGAGAATGGCTCCCACCAGCACAAACTTTACCACAAAATGCTGGTAAAATACAACCCCGACAGCTCCGGCGGCCAGGGCCAGCAAAAAGCCGGAGATGGTGCGGGGATAGCTGGGAATGGTGCGGTAGTAGTACTGGCCGGTGAGGGTGCGGTACACAAACATCACCGCATTGCCTGCCACCAAAGCCGCCGCTGCCCCGGTGACCGAGTACAGAGGTACCAGCCAGAGGCAGAGCACCAGTTCCACCCCCACGCCCACGGCCACCCCGATGGTATCGTGGTGGGGGCGGCGGGCGATGGCGTTGCCGTAGACGGTGCCTTCCATCAGGATCAGGAACACCGCCGCCAGCATCATCAGCGGGAAGAATCGCATGCAGGGAAGCTTGGAGGGGAAGATGAGGAAGATGATATCCTCAAACATCACCAGCAGGCAGAAAAAGCCGAAAATCAGGAAGTTCAGCAGGTCGTGAATCCGGCCGATGCGTTCCTGCTCGGTGCGGTAATGGGCAAAGACATAGGGACCCCAGTAGGTGGAAAATCCGGCCTGTACGGTGGTTACCAGCATGGACAGCTGGTAGGCGAAGGCAAACAATCCCTGAGAAAAGGTGTTGCTGGCCAGGAAAGACAGGCAGACCGACTGGAACAGCGGGGTCAGCACCGCGGCGGGGGCCAGGGCGATGCTGTAGGGCACCATCTGGCGGTAGATGGCCTTGTAAGGTACCTTGCCCGCCCGGATGGGGGCCTTGGCCTTGAACCAGAAGGCAATGGCCACACAGCCAAAGCTGGCCACCGCCGCCGCAATGAACACCCAGGTTCTGCTGGTGAAGAAGCCCGGCAGCAGGTACAACAGATTCAGGCAGGCCTGCATCCACAGGGTTTCGGCGGTGTAGGCCCGGACGTTGTTTTCCAGCCGCAGCAGCACGTTCAAATATCGCACCAGCATATACAGGGCGGCGTTGAGGAAGAGGAAGGGCACCAGAATGGCTCCGTTCTGCCCCAGGCCGAAGGCGGCGGACAGAGGTTCCGCAAAGAAAGCGGAACCCACCAGCCCCACCACCGCCATGACCAGGAGGGACAGGCGGGTGGTGGCGGCAAACATGCTCCGGCCGGTGGCGCCTTCCACCGGTTCCCGGAAAAACCGCAGCAGCCCCTGGTCCAGCCCCAGCATGCCCACATTCATCAGGGAGGTGGTGTAGGCCATAAAGGAGGCGGGCACGGCGTAGCGGTCGGGGGGCAGAACGCCCTTCACCACCAGGGCGGCGCCGCTGATCAGAAAGCCCAGATAGGTGGCCACCGAGTATTTCATCAGGCTGCCGAGAAAGGATTCCTGCTTTTTGGGTGTTTCGGGCATGGTATGCTCCTTTTCTGCAAGAAAGAACGGGTCAGCGGGCGGTCACATAGGGACGGATACGGGCGGTCATGGCTTCCACCTGTTCGGGGGTCACATGGGCCTTGTCCACATACCCGTAAATCCGCTGGGCGAAGTTGGCCAGCGGCGGGCAGAAGGCAAATACCTTCTTTGGTTCCCAGCCATGGCGGTACAACAGATGCACCCCCCACAGGGCCACGAATTTCAGCAGATTGAAGTGGGGCTTGAACCCTTCCCCCATGGGGGTGTCCCGGGGCGGGTTGCGGTAAACATCTTCCAGCAGATCGGCCATGCGCAGATAGGCCGGGCGCTCGCTGGGATCAAAATAGCCCTCGATCACTTCCCGGGCAATGGGGAAGGGGGGATTCTCCTCCGCCATGGCGGCCACAAACCCGTCGTAGTCGGTCACATACCGGGCATCCTTGTAGATCACAGGATCGTACTCGTGCTCAATGGGGGTGGGCCGCAGGATATGGCAGCTCTTGCCCGCCATGTATACCTCCGCAATGGAGGTGCTCATCCAGATGGAGATGGAATCCGCCGCCACGATCCACTGCTTTACGCTGTCCGCAAAGATCACATGGAAGTTGGGGCGTTTCTTGGCCAGCTCATCTAGAGCCGGGCTATTCCACTCGCTGGGATGGCGGCGGTAGACCAGTTCCACCTCCGGGTGTTCTCCCAGGTACCGGTCGAACCAGTCCAGGGTCTCGGCCATGGAGATGCGGTTGGTGCGGGCAAAACCGGTGAAATCGGTGCCCGCCATCTTGGAAAGCTCGGCCACCTCGTCGTCGGACATGCTGGCATAGCCGAAGCTGGAAATGTACAGATGCAGATGCTTGTGCTCGTCCAGGCCGAACTCCCGGCACAGGGCGGCCTTGTCCTTGAAGTAGCCCTTGAATTCCGGGCGCAGAAAATCCATCATCACGGCGCCGGTCACGGGGGTATTTCTGGCTTCCATGCCGTGGGCCTGCAGCCGGGCAGCGGTGCGCTTGCCCCAGCAGGTCTGGATGCAGCGCTTGGCGTTGCCGTTCATGTTGAACCAGTCGCCCTCCTCCTGGGTGTCGGAGAGCATCTGTTCCCAGTGCAGGTTCACGATCTTGTTGCAGCGGCCGATGTTGTTGTACACATGGCTGTTGATGGCCTCATTGTCATACATGCAGCTGGCCACCAGCACTTCGGGCTTGTCTCGCCCGAACAGCCGCAGATGTTTGGGGTCCAGCAGCTGCCGGATCTCGGCGGTGTAGCCCCGGCGCTCCAGCTCCAGCTTCAACAGCAGGTCGCTCTCATATTCCCGCACCGTGTGCTCGTACAAAATCAGAAAATCCAAAGCCATAGATTTGCTTCCTTACCGGGCGCAGTCAGGCGCCCATTTCGGTGAACAGCTGCCGGGTCCAGTCCGGCAGACCGTATTTTTCATCCAGATGGAATCCATCAAAGAACTGGGTGTCGTCGTCGGTGATGCAGCTGCCGCCCCACTCGTAATCCAGCACGGTGCAGCCGTAGTCGTCGCTCCAGTCATTCAGCAGGGGAAGCACATCCTCCTGCATCTGCCGGTCAATGTGGTACTTTTCACACACCTCGGTGCGTACCAGGCCGGCCATGGGAGGCAGTACGATGGTCAGTTCGATGCCTTCTTCGCTGCAGCGCCGGGCCAGATCCCCCAGCCGCACCAGCTCCTCCTCGTTCACCGACCAGCTGCGGCATTTCTCGTCGATCAGGCCGGGATATTCGTACAGCTTGCGGTGGACCGGGATGGGGTTGCCGTCGGCGTCAAAATAATCCGCCGTGCCCCAGTCCCCGGACTCGATGCTGTCCGGGGTGTTGTTCACCGTGTTCATGAACATGGTCAGGGCGTTGACGTTGTATTCCAGATTCAGGCAGTAGGCCAGGGGATTGTTCAGGGTGTCCTCCAGGGTGGAGAACCGGTCGGTGTCATAGCTGGCGTTGACGGTGTAAAAGGAAAGCTCAAAGAGGATGGCATCCACCTCATTGCCGGAATCCAGCACAAAATCCGCCAGGTCCAGGCTTTCCCGCAGGCTGGCCCCGCCAAAAGCCAGATTCTGCCAGTCCTGGCCCGACACCTCCTTGACCAGGTCCATGTCAAAGTGGGCCAACCGGCTGTCCCCGATGATCAGCCGGGTTCCGGGGTCGGTCTGGTAGGCCCGCACCCGGGCCACCGGCTGGGAGGAATCGGTCTCGCCCTTGAGCCCGAAATAGTTGTTGGGCTCAAACGCCACAAAGAACGCCAGCCACAGATACACCGGGATCAGCAGCAGGGCAAGGCGTTTGATGATATGCAGCATGCCGTGGGCACCCGCCTTTCTGTTTGTCATGATCAGTACCCCGCATACATGCCCAGACCGGCCGCAAACCCGCCGTTCTGCAGGATGTAGCCGATGAGGATCAGGGTGACCAGCGCCAGATACAGCACCTGCCGCCGCCAGCCGGGAATGGCCGCCACCATCACTTCGGACCCTTTATTCTTGAAGTCGAAGCAGCGGCGGTAATCCAAAAAGACGGCCAGCGCCAGCACCACCACCACAAAGGCATAGTAGGCGCCCACCATCAGGCTGTTGGCATAAAAGCCGTTGTAAGCGGCGGTGTACAGTTCGGAGGTGAACCGGGCAGGGGAGAGCCCCTGTACCACCCCGGCAAGATAGCCGAAGCAATCGCCCACGGTGCCGTTGCCGGACCCCATGCGGAAGAACACCATGCTGAAGGTCCACAGAACGAACACCCCGGCACGTTTGGCCCACAAAACCCGGGCGGGGGCTTTCTTTTTGGGTTTGCCAAGACGGCGGTGCAGCAGTTCTTCGCCTACCCGGTACAGCGCCTGCAGCAGGCCCCACACTACAAAGGGCAGGGTGTTGCCGTGCCAGAAACCGGACACAAAGAAGACGATGAACACACAGACCTCCGGGGGCAGGCGGCGCAGCTTCCCGCCGGTCAGGCGTTCGGTGTCTGCCCAGGCCAGAGGCATGAACAGATAATCCTGCAGCCAGGAGGAAAAGCTGATGTGCCACCGGCTCCAGAACCCGGAAAAGTTGGTGGCAAAGAAAGGCGTCTTGAAGTTTTCGGCCAGTTCCAGGCCCAGCACCAGGCCGGTGGCCCGGGCCAGCTCGGAATAGCCGCTGAAGTTGAAGTACAGCTGGAAGGTGTAAAACACCGCGGCCAGCAGCAGCATCCCGCCGCCGTAGCTCTGCCAGGCACCGAACACTTCGTCCACCACCATGCCCAGCACGTCGGACACCGCCACCATCTTGAACAGGCCCACGGCGTACAGGCGCAGGGCCCGGACGGTGCGCTCGGCGTCAAAGCGATGCTCCGCCCGCAGCTGGGGAATCAGCGACCCGGCCCGGGGGATGGGGCCCTGGGTCACGGTGCCGAAAAAGGTCAGAAACAGAAAATAATACAGCGGATTGCGTTCCACCTCGCAGTCACCCCGCCCTGCGTCGATCAGGTAGGAGATAGCCGCAAAGGAATAGAAACTGATGCCCAGGGGCATGACGATTTTCAGCGGTGCGGGCAACACCGTATTGAGAAATCCGAAGTACTTGAAGAAAGCCAGGATGGCCACGCTGCCGATGACGCCCAGCCGGACGAAAGCCTGTTTGTGGGCACCGCCGTTGCGGGCGATGCCCAGCCCGCACAGATACGAGAAAGCGCCGATGAGCACCGTCACGGCCAGATAGGCCCCGGACGTCAGGGCGTAAAACACCCAGGAAGCCGCCAGCAGAAATACCGGCTGGAAACGGCGGGGCAGGTGAAGATAGACCCCGGCCGCCACGGCCAGGAAGAACATATACTGGATGGTTTGCAAGCCCATGAAAGGGGGCTCCTTTCCCACTGAATTAGTGACATACTATCAAAACATTATACCTTTTTTTTCGCTTTGTGTAAAGAAAAAACCGCCCGCCGTCCAATTTGGCGAAACAGGGTCAATTTGCACGGTTTTTACCTGCAGAACAGCAATTTTCCGTTGAAATCTCCGAGAAAATCGAATACAATAAAAATGACAAACCAATACCGGCCGTTCCGCGCCGGCAGAAACGAGGAAGCCCTATGGAAAACTACAATCCGCTGCTTGTGAATAATGAGAGCCCGGCCAAGTTCATCACCATCGGTGAGGTCATGCTCCGCCTGACCCCGCCCAACTATGAGAAAATCCGCATGGCAACCAGTTTCGAGGCCAGTTACGGCGGCAGCGAGGCCAACATCGCTCTGGCGCTGGCCAATCTGGGGGTGGACAGTACCTTCTTCAGCGTGGTGCCCAACAATTCTCTGGGCAAGAGCGCGGTGCGTTGGCTGCGGTCCAACGATGTACATTGCACCCCCATGATCCTCTCCACTCCGGAGGAAACCCCCACCCATCGCCTGGGCACCTATTATCTGGAAACCGGCTATGGCATCCGTCCCAGCAAGGTCACCTATGACCGCAAGCACAGCGCCTTCACCGAGTACGATCTGAGCAAGGTGGATGTGGATGCGCTGCTGGAAGGGTATGACTGGCTGCATCTGTCCGGCATTACCCCCGCCCTGTGCGACAGCTGTGCCTATTTCGTGCTGCGCTGTCTGGAATCCGCCAAAAAGAAGGGCCTGACCGTCAGCTTTGACGGAAACTTCCGCAGTACCCTGTGGACCTGGGAGGAAGCCCGGGACTACTGTACCAAGTGCCTGCCCTATGTGGATGTGCTCTTCGGCATTGAGCCGTATCATCTGTGGAAGGATGAGGAGGATCATTCCAAGGGCGACTGGAAGGACGGCGTGCCCCTGCAGCCCAGCTATGAACAGCAGGATGAGGTGTTCCAGCACTTCATTGACCGGTATCCCAACATCAAATGTCTGGCCCGTCATGTGCGGTATGCCCATTCCGGCTCCGAAAACAGTCTGAAAGCCTTCATGTGGTATGAGGGCCACACCTTCGAGAGCAAGCTCTTCACCTTCAATATCCTGGACCGCGTGGGCGGCGGCGATGCCTTTGCCAGCGGCCTGATCTATGCCATGATGCACAACTACCGTCCCATGGATATGGTCAACTTCGCGGTGGCATCCAGCGCCATCAAGCACACCATCCATGGCGACGCTAACATCACCGACGATGCCCAGAGCATCCGCAACCTGATGAACATGAACTACGACATCAAGCGCTGAGCGGCTCTCGGCGCACGGGCCCCGTACCGGCACGGCTTTTCCGCGTGCGGTGCGGGGCTTTATTCAGGAAAGAAGGAATTGCCATGGAATGGAATATTCTGGAGTATGGGGCCAAGGGGGACGGTAGCACCAACGATGCCCCGGCCATTCAAAAAGCCCTGGATGCCTGTTCGGCAGCGGGCGGCGGCCGCGTGGTTCTGCCCGGCGGGCATGTATATTGTGCCGGTACGATCTTTTTGCGCAGCAATGTGGAACTCCATCTGGAATCCGGCGCAGTGCTCAAAGCCCACGCCGACCCGGCCGTCTTTCTCTCCCGCCGTGCGGACGGGCAGGACGCCGGAAAACAGATCCCCTACTATGAAAACTGTGATTACGACGGTGAACCGCCCCGGTGTTTTGTGGTGGCCCAGCAGGTGGAAAATGTCCGTATCACCGGTTACGGCAGCATCGACGGTTCGGAGGAAAATTATTACGGGGAGCAGACCCACGACTTCATTGAGGGCACCTATTATCCCCGGGTCCCGCTGCTGATGCTGTACCGGGTACAGCACCTGACCATCACCGGCGTGACCCTCATGCGCAGTGCGTTCTGGACGGTCCACATGGTGGGCTGCAGCGATGTGCTGATTGACGGAATCCGCATCCTGAACAACACCCGCATGGTCAACTGTGACGGTATCGACCCCGATCACTGCCGGAACGTGCGGATCACCAACTGTCATATTGAATCGGCGGATGATTGCATTGTGCTGAAAAATACCGGGAAATACACCGAGCTGGGCCCCTGTGAGAATATTGTCATCAGCAACTGCACCCTGCTGTCCACCAGCGCGGCCCTGAAAATCGGGACCGAAAGCGAATCCGACTTCCGACGCATCTCGGTGAGCCATTGCGTCATCACCGGCACCAACCGGGGAATCTCGCTGCAGCTGCGGGACAAAGGCAATGTGGAGGATGTGACATTCTCGGATATTCATATCCAGACCCGGCGCTTCGGCGAGCACTGGTGGGGCAAAGCGGAGCCGGTCACCATCACGGTGCTGTCCCGGCATGAAGGTACCACCGTGGGAAAAATCCGCAACATTCACTTTGAAAATATTACTTGCGAAGGAGAAAACGGAATTTTTCTGTATGCCCAGGAGCCCGGCATGCTGTCGGATGTCAGCTTTCGACGGATCCGGATCACTCTGCGAAAAACCAGCAAATGGCCGGCGGGAAGCTGGGATCTGCGCCCCTGCGGGGGACAAAGCGTCCGCCCGGCCAAGGTGTACGGGTTTGCCTGCATCAACGGCAGGGATGTTCGTCGGGAAGATGTGCGGGTCTGCTGTGAGGACAGCATGAACCCCTGGTACGGCGGGGAACTGCTGCTGCAGGGAACAGAGGAATCCTGAATGTTCAAAGCCCGGGAAGGTTCTCCCTTCCCGGGCTTTTGGTGTATCTGGATCGGAATTATTCCTTTTGGGCTCCATCTTCGTGCCGATGCTGCCTGCGACGGGGGTCGGGGGCTTCCGGTGCGGATGCCGGAAGCTGTTTGCGCACAATGGCCCACAGAATCTTCCGGTCCTCGATGGTCTGCACATCAAACTGCAGTCCGCAGACCTTTACGGTGGGGGTGGCACCGTCCATCGGAATGCTGGGCAAAACGCTCAGGATCATGCCGGCCACCGTGTCGTAATCCCGGTCCTCCGGCAGGTTGAAGTCCAGCTCCTCCGCAAAGTCCTCTACCCGCATGGACCCGGCCACCCGCCAGATGCCCTCGCCCACCTGGGTCAGTTCCTGGGGATCGGCGGGGTCGAACTCGTCAAAAATATCGCCCACGATCTCCTCCAGCAGGTCCTCGATGGTGATGATGCCAGCGGTGCCGCCGTACTCATCCACCACCACCGCCAGATGCTGCTTCTGGGATTGCATGTCCTTGAACAGCTGGTCGGCGTGCACGCTTTCCGGTACAAAGTAGGCCGGGCGCAGCAGGTCCTTCAGCGGGCGGGGGGATTCTTCCTGCAAGTTCAGCAGGAAATCCCGGGCATTCAGGATGCCGCAGATGTCGTTGATATCCTCCTCGTACACCGGGTACCGGCTCAGGCCGGTGCGGCGGATGGTGGCCATGATCTCCTCGTCCGTGTCCTCCAGAGAGAACGCGGTCACATCCGGTTCGGGAGTCATGGCGTTGCTGGCGGTGGTGTCGCCGAAGTCAAAGACGTTCTCAATCCATTCCTGTTCATCCTGGCCGATGGTGCCCTGCTCGCCGCTGGATTCCACCATCAGGCGCAGGTCCTCCTCGCTGGCCACCCCGTCCTCGGCCTCGGTTTTCATGCCCAGCAGCCGCAAAGAGCCGTTGGTGCACAACCCCAGCAGAGCGGTCATGGGAGCAAACACCACGCTGACCACCCGCAGAACCTTGATGGCAGGCACCGCAAAGAGCATGGGCTTCTGCATGGCCACCCGCTTGGGTACCATCTCACCGAAAGCGATGGAGAAAAAGGAGATAATGATGGTCACCAGAACGGTGGAGATGACCGAAACCACTCCCACCGGCAAGGGCAGGGCCAGGGTATCCAGCATGAAGCTGTCCAGATAGCCGGAAAAGTTTTCGGTGCCGAAGGCGGCGGACATAAAACCGGACAGGGTGATAGCCACCTGAATGCCGGAAAGGAAACTGTTGGGGTTTTCCACCGCTTTCAGAAGGGCCGCCGCCGTCTTGTTGCCGTCCTCCGCCTGCTTGGACAGTTTGATGGGGGACAGGGAGAGAAATGCGATCTCAGACCCGGCAAAAAAGGCATTGAGCAGGATGAACACAACCTGCAAAAGTATCTGGGCGGGAAGATTTTCCACGGAAAAAACACTCCTTCAAGTAAAACGTTTGAGATGTTAAGATAGTTTGTGCAGCAAAAAAAGGCAGAGCCCGGTGCCGGAATGGCACAGGCGTTGCCTTTGTTATTCTTTCTGATTCAGTTTTCGTCGCGGATTACCGTCACCGTCGGCGCTCATAGAAAATGAAGTTCCTTTCCGTTTCAGAAAACAGGGCCCGGTGGCCTCTGCACAAACAAATTATAATGATTAACTATATCGCAAATACCAATCACTGTCAAGTCAGGGGCAATTTGAGGCGGCAAGGTTGAAATCGGGCGCTCAATCGGGTATACTAATTTGTAATATATTGGAATACCTGTGCCGGGCGCCTGTCGTCCGTGCCCTTTTACAAATGTTGATAAAGGAGAACTGTTCTATGTCTCATACTGTTCTTGTCACCGGTGCCGACGGTTTTATCGGCAGCCACCTGGCCGAAGAGCTGGTCAAGCGCGGGGAAAAGGTCCGTGCGTTCTGCCTGTACAACTCCTTCGGCAGTCTGGGTTGGATCGATACCCTGCCGCCGGAAATCAAAAATGAGATGGACATCTTCATGGGGGATATCCGTGATCCCAACGGAGTACGCACCGCCATGCGGGGCCAGGAGCGGGTGTTCCACCTGGCTGCCCTCATTGCCATTCCGTTCTCCTACCACAGCCCGGACAGCTATGTGGACACCAACATCAAGGGCACCCTGAACGTGCTCAATGCCGCCCGGGAACTGGGCACCTCCCGCGTCATGGTCACCTCCACCAGCGAGGTCTACGGTACCGCCCAATATGTGCCCATTGATGAAAAGCATCCTTTCCAGGGCCAGAGTCCTTACTCCGCCACCAAGATCGGCGCTGACCGCCTGGCCGAGAGCTTCTACCGCAGCTTCAACCTGCCGGTATCCATCGTGCGTCCCTTCAACACCTACGGCCCCCGGCAGTCCGGCCGCGCCATCATCCCCACCATCATCACCCAGCTGCTGGCCGGTCAGACTGAGATCCGCCTGGGGAACCTGACCCCCACCCGGGACTTCAACTACGTCAAGGATACTGCCGCCGGCTTCATGGCCATTGCAGACTGCGACGCTGCCATCGGCCGGGAACTGAACATCGCCACCGGGGTGGAGCACTCTATCGGGGATCTGGCCCACGAGCTCATTGCCCAGATCAACCCCAACGCCAAGATCGTCTGCGAGGCCGAACGCCTGCGCCCGGAAAAGAGCGAGGTCAACCGTCTGCTGGGCGATTCCACCCAGTTGCGCCAGCTCACCGGCTGGGCGCCCAAGTATACCTTTGAGCAGGGCCTGGCCGAGACCATCGAGTTCTTGCGCGGCCATCTGGATTCGTATAAGATCGGGCAGTATATCCTGTAACTGTCCGCCCACAGGGGCCGGCGGGGCCTGGGGCACGGCATGCTTGCCGGCCCGCTGTACAAGCTTCCGCCGGCCCGATTTTCTATAGTAGGAGTTTCCGTTTGATGAAGGAACCGAAAATCTCTTTCCGCCTTCCCGCCCACCCGGCTGTGCGCTGGGGGCTGGCTGCTGTGCTGGCGGTTGCGGTGGGGGTGCTGTGGGCATACTACTGGCGGGTGTTCTTTTACCTGGACAGCCGTATCTCTCCGCTGGTGCCCACCCTGGGCTGTACGGCTCTGTGTCTGTTGGTAGTGCTGACGGTGGCTGCCGTGTGCCGCTTGCGCACCCTGCCCGCAAAAGGGGCTTTGTGCCTGCTTTTGTGCGGCGTGCTTTTCTGCTTTGCCAACCCTCCCATGCAGACCCCCGATGAATCCGAACATTACCTGCGCACCTACGCCATCTCCATGGGGCGGTTCGACTTTGACTACGAACGCACCTACCCCGACGACGTGTCCGCGCTGCTGGAAGCCTTTCCCGGCGGGTGGGTGAATGCCCACACCTCAGTGGGGGTCGGCACCGATCCGGACACCGGGGCAGAAAAGCCGTATGATTCCGCCGGGTATGCCCTCAAGCAGATCGGCAGCGACGGCGCCATCCAGAGCATCACCGACAGCTTTGCCCAGTATTTTGCCAACCGGGACACCCCGGCCGAAGAAACGCTGCACGAGCCGGTGAGCTTTCTGATCCTGCCCTTCCTGCCCGGGGCCGTGGGCATGGCCCTGGCCCGGCTGGTGGGGCTGGGGGCACTGGGATGCCTGTACGCGGGACGGCTGGGCAATCTGTTGGCCTATACAGCCATCGGCTGGCTGGCCCTGCGCCAGGCGCAGAAATACCGCCCGGCTCTGCTGGGGGTCATGCTGCTGCCCCTGTCTTTGTTCATGGGGGCCTCTCTGAGCTATGACGCCACCCTGCTGCCCTGCTATTACCTGATGGTCGCTCTGCTGCTGCGGGACAAATGGACCACCCGGACCGCCGGTTTGTATCTGGCGGCCTGTCTGTATGTGAACGTGGCAAAACCCTACCTGAACCTGTTGTGGGTGGTGCTGCTCCTGCTGGTGCCCGCCCGCGCCTGGCAGGCCAAAGGCCGCCGCTGGCATTGGTGCCTGGGCAGCCTGGCCGGCGCCTGGGCGGTGATCTGGGCCACCGAGACCTATGCCCGGGTGCTGCGGTTCCATTACCCGGTCATTGCCCGGCAGGGGGGCGAGGCGGTGAACGGGGGAGAGCAGCTGGCTTTTGTGCTGGCCAACCCCCTGCGCAGCCTGGCCACCTTCTGGGGCACCTTGTGTGAGAATGAATTCTTTGTAGGCCAGCTGGGGCTGTTCGGCTGGAAGGACATGCCCATCCAGGCATTGAATTTGCTGGGCCCGGTGCTGCTGCTGGTCGCGGCGCTGTTGTGTGCCCCCCAGCCGCCCGCCCTGGATGGCCGCCGCCGGGCTGGTCTTGGCGCGTTCGGGGCGGTGTACGCCCTGGGGGCTATCGCTGCCATGTATATCACCTACACCCCCGTGGCCATGGTCCGGGTGGTGGGGCTCCAGACCCGGTATTTCCTGCCGGTGTTCCTGGTGCTGGTCGTGCTGGCGGCGCCTTTGCTGCGCCGCGCCCTGGCGCCTGCCATTTCTGCGGAAAAGGCTGAGCGCCTGGCCGTGCCTGTGTTTGCCGCCCATGCCCTGCTGGGGGCGGTGCTGCTGTTCCAGCATTACTTTGTGGGACCGCTGTACACCATTCAGCTGTGACGCGGTCTGCCGTTTGTGTAAGAAAGGATCTGCCCTATGACCTTGCTGTCCATTTTTGCCGGTCTGGTAGCACTGGCACTGCTGGGGGCGTTCTGTGTCTGTTTTTCTGCCTGCACCCGGTACGATGCCGCCCTGCTGCCTCTGCCCACCCTGAGCGGTGCGGTGGTGGTGCTGTACATCGCGGCCCTGCCCGGGATGCTGCATGTGGGCATGTTTGCCGTGCTGGCCATCCTGCTGGCGGGGGGGGTGTACTTTGGGGTGCGTGCCGGGGCCCGCGCCATCCGGGATGCCATGGGCAGTGCCGGATTCTGGATGTCTTTGGGCGGAGCTGCCTTTTTGTGGGTGCTGTTCGGCATTCTGCAGCCTATGTTCACCCAGTGGGATGAGTTTACCGCCTGGGGTCTGGCCCCCAAAATGGTCACCGAGCGCGCCGCCCTGTATGTGGCCGACCCGGTGAACCTGACCGCCTCCTTTACCTATCCGGCCACCAGCCTGCTGTCCTATCTGTTCCAGCGCACGCCGGGACAGTTCTCCGAATGGCAGTGCCTGGCGGCCATCAACATCCTGGCCCTGGCCGCCCTAGCTCCGGCCACCGTTTTACCCCGGGCCCGGTGGGGGCAGGGAATCCTGCTCTTCACCGTGGGGGCTGTGCTGCCTTTCTTCTTCAGCACAGCCCCGGCGGGCACCGCCAGCACTGTCTACCAGAACGCTATGGCCGATCTGCCCATGGCAGCCCTTTTCGGCGGCAGCCTGTGCCTGTACTATGCCGGGGGAGGCCGTCGCGGCGGCTTTTTTGCCACGGCTTTGCCCTTGGCCATGCTTGCGATGACCAAGGATATCGGCCTGGCCTATGGCCTTATCGCCGTTTTCGTCATCGGCATTGACCAGTTGTTCGCAACCCCTTATAAAGAGGAGATTTCACGCCCCCGGCAGGTGGGGTTCCGCTTCTTGCGCACCGCCGTGCTGGCGGTGCCGGTGCTGGCGGTTTTCCTCAGCTGGAGCCGCTACACTGCCGCTATGGCCCCCGATTCCGGCGCCGCCACCGTGGGCAGCAGCCAGATGGGCTATGGTGCCGTGCTGGCAGGCGGCATCCGCCAACTGCTGGGCATCGGGCGGGAAGCCCGCTTTGCCCAGATCATGCAGGCCATGGGGGAAGCCTTCTTCACCCGCCGGGTCTGCCTCATCGGTGCCCCGGTGATGGTGGTGGCCATGGTGCTGGTACTGACTGTGGCTGCGGCCGTCAGTGCCCCTAAAGGCGCCGCCCGCCGCCGGGTCATTGCGGCCTTTCTGGCTATGGCTTTCTGCTTTGCGGCGCTGTACGTGTTCCATCTGATTCTCTACTTCTATAACTTCTCCGAAGCCGAAGGCAGCGCCCTCAAGGATTATGAGCGCTACCTGACCCCTTACCTGCAGGGCTGGGTGTTGGCCAGTTTCTGCCTGCTGGGGCAGGCGAGCAGCACTGCGCCGGTCCGCGCCTGGAACCGCCGGGCAGGTACCGGGGTGCTGGTGCTGGCGGTGGCCGGGGTGCTGGGCGTCTTTGCCTGGCGGGGCGTGCCCACCGCTGGATTCTGGACCAACGCCGACAGCGTATACTCCATCCGGGCGGACGTGAAGGAACGGGCCTCTGTCATGAACGAGGTGCTGGACTGGGGGGACCGCGTCCTGGTCATCAGCCAGGGAGACGATGCCACCCGCTGGTACTACTACAAATACGAACTCACCGCCAAGGTGGTCAACGGCTACGGCGGCGTATGGTGGGGGGATGGGGACTACTCCAACCGGTGGGACTCCGATTTCATGAACCTGGTGGAAAGCCTGAACTGGGACCTGTACGAGCATGAAGCCGTCTGCTCGGCTGATTCCCTGGTTGCCTATATGGAAGAGAAAAACTGCGATTATCTGGTGCTGGACCGGGCGGACGACTACCTGGAACGGGATTTCAGCGACCGGTTTGAGGGCGGCATCACCGCCGGACAGCCGGCCACCCTGTACAAATTCATGGGCCGGGATGCCGCGTACGCCTTTGTGCCGGTGGCTGTGGCGGAAAGCGGGGAGATGCAATGAAACGCACTTCGGTTCCGGACCGCTGGACCCTGGTTTTCCAGCCTCGCCGTCTGTTGGGGCTGTGCTATGCCGTTGGGGTGATGCTGTGGCTGGCCTGGTCCCTGGTCGGCAGTGCTCTTATGCTGAATCACAAAATGGACGGAAGCCTGCGCCACCAGGTTCTGACTCCGGAAGAACTCACCTATGAGAGCTTCCGCAATTATGACGACGATCCCTGGAGCACCGCTCCCGACAACCGGGACAACTGGTATCTGTCCACTGACAACGACCCTCACATCCTTTGGACGGGGGAGGCGTATGTGGAAACGGTACGCCTGCAGGTGGAACAGCTGCTGCCTCCGGGCAGCGTGACTCTCTATTACCTCAAACCGGGCCAGACCGACTACCGGGAAACCCAGAAGGTCTTTGCCCGGCAGGCGGCGGACGGCAGCTATGTGTTTGACCTGGGCGGCATCGCCGTCACCGGGCTGCGCATCGACCCGGACAGTGTGGGCGGTGTGCCCACCCGACTGACGGGGGTGGAACTCAACCCGCCCACGGCCTGGTACTGGCGGTTTGTGCCGGACGGCGGGCAATGGATTCTGCTTCTCTTTGGCCCGGCTGTGGCGGCGGGGCTGCTGTCGGTATTGCGCCAGCTTCTGCGCGGTGAATGAATAGGGAAAATTTGGCCGGACCTGCCTTTCGTGGTGGGTCCGGCACTTTTTTTGCCGGAATCTGTAACACAAGGCGCCCGAAAGGGACCTATAAGCAAAGAGCAGGGAAGGGGGCGAGGACACCGCCGTGAAGATGATGGAAGAACTGTACACCGCCTACCGCGACGATGTCTACCGTTACCTGGTCAGCCTGACCCATGACCCCGCCTGGGCGGAGGACCTGCTCAGTGAGACCTTCCTGCAGGCGCTGCAGAGTATCGACCGGTTTGAGGCCCGTTCCGGGGAAAAGACCTGGCTTTTCGGCATTGCCCGGCATCTGTGGCTGCAGGACCTGCGAAGGCGGCGCCCCACTGTGGGGTACGATGATCTGCTGGGGTTATATGTGGAGGACACCCTGCCGGATACTGCCGTGCAGCGGGAACTGCTGCGGCGCATCCGGGATCTGCTGGCCCAGAAGGATGAACGGACCCGGCGGGTGGTGGCTTTGCGGGTACAGGGGATTCCCTATGACCGGATCGCCGCCGAGCTGGGTATCAGTGCGGGTTCGGCCCGGGTCATCGACTGCCGGGCCCGCCACTGGCTCAAGGAAATGTTGCGAAAGGAGGGGTTGCTGTGACCCGTAAACAGGATTTGCCCTGTGAGATCTGCCGTGACCTGTTGCCCCTGGTGCGGGACGGAGTGGCCAGCGAGGCATCCCGCCTGGCGGTGGAGGAACACCTGGCCCGCTGCGAGGCCTGCCGGGAACTCTGGGGCGAGGAAGCCCCGCCGCCTTTGCACCGGGACCGGGTGCTGGGCCGTATTCGCCGCCGTCTGTACGCCTGGCAGGGGGCCATGACTGCCGCCGGGCTGATTCTGGGCATGGCCCTGGCCAACACCGGCCAGGCGGGCTACAACATCCTGCTGCTGCCGGTCCTGGGCGCTGCGGTGCAGTGGCTGTCGCCCCGGCGGGCACGCTGGCTGCCGCTGCTAGTCTGGCTGCTGATGATGGGCGTGTCGCTGGCGCCTTCGGCCCGTTTTTTGCTCACCCGCCTGGCACAGGGCGACTGGAACGCCGTGTGCGGCACCCTGACCTCTGAGGGGCTTTGGTGCTTGCTGTACGCCGCTTTGTGCGTTCTGGGCATGCTGGCTGCCGCTCTGTTCCACTATGCACTGAGAAAGGAGGAAACCCATGATACCCTCGAAGAAGACATCCGCCAGGACCCCTGAACATCCCCGCGCCAAAGGCCGCCGCGCTGCGGCCCTGGCGGGAGGAATCTTCATTGTGCTGCTGATCCTGTTCGTGGCCGGTTATGTGCTGGGAGACCCCGTCAGCCTGGCCTGGGCCCGGCATCACGCCATGGACTATGCCAACGAGCAGTGGCCGGGCAACGATTTTACCGCTGTCTCTGCCTGGCATGAGACAGGGTATCGCTACAATGTGCGGGTGCAGTCCATGACCAGCCAGGACACCAGCTTTACCGTGCTTCTCTCCTGGGGTGTGGTGCGCAGCACCACCTACGACTACGATGTGACGGGCCTGAACAATACCTGTCTGCGCATCACTGCAGCCGCCCAGCAGGATATGACCACCGCACTGAACAATGCAGGGATGAATTCGGATGGGCTGCTTGTGCAGCCCGGCAAAAGCTGGGAGGGCACCCCGGAGGATTGGGGCCTGACGCTGGATATGCCGTACGACCCCGGTAACCTGCCGCCCCTGACCGCCGATTTCTCCCTGATCTACACCGATCGCCTGCCCACCGAAGCCGATGCCGACACCCTGCTCAAAAATGCCAAAGCTGCCTTTGAAGCTGCCGGCCTGGACATTGCCTACTATGAGGTGACTCTGGTATATTCCGGCGGAAAAAAATACGAACATGATATCAGCCTGGGCCCGCTGACCGCGGTGGAAGTGGACGCCCTGCCCTGACAGAAAGAAAAACTCCCTCTGCTGTGGACCGGCAGAGGGAGTTTTTACGTTTATTCGGTTTCTTCTTCCGGGCGGCTGACCGGCACGCCCCGGTGCTCCACCGGGGTGGAAAAGACGATCTGGGTGCGGGTGCGCCCGTACTGCTGCAGCTGGTTGATGAAGGTATCCAGCTCCTGGGTGGTGGCAAACAGCACCTCAATGAGCATGCTGTAATCTCCGGTGACGCAGCAGCATTCCACCACCTGGGGGCAGGCCTGGATATAGGGATAAAATTCCGGCTTGCGCTGGGGGTCCATGTCCAGATTGATGAAGGCCTTGACCAGATACCCCATCTTCACCGCATCCACCTGGGCCTGGTATCCGGTGAGGCATCCGTCCTTTTCCAGCCGGGCAATGCGGGCGGATACGGCGGGGGAGGAAAGAAACACCTGATCGGCAATCTGTTTCAGCGGTGCGCGGGCATCCGTCTGCAAAATATCAATGATTTTGCGGTCAATGTGGTCCATGGAAAATCCCTCCCGGCTTGGCTTAACTATGTGCGGTATTGTATCACAGTCTTGCCGAAAGGTAAAGCCCGGAACGGAATATCATAAAGTTTTCCGGAAGCCTCAATGAGGAATGTAACTCATGGCGTTGACCCGGCTGCCGTTGATGCGCAGTTCCAGGTGCAGGTGATATCCGCCGTTTTTGCCGCTCACATCCCCGGTATTGCCCACATACCCGATGACCTGCCCTTTGGTCACGGTCTGGCCCTCGCTCACGGCGATGGAGGACATGTGGGCGTACAGGGTGGCGTAGTTGTTGCCGTCGTCGGCGGTGCCGTGGCTGATCTGCACACAGTTGCCGTAGCTGGGCATGGCCCGGGCCGCGCTCACCACCCCGTCGGCCACCGCATAGATGGGTGTACCCTTGGCAGCGGGAAAGTCGGTGCCGCCGTGGGGGGAACCGTCAATGCCGTCCGGATCTCCAAAGTTGCAGCTGATGCGCATGCCGGGGGACAGGGCACAGCCGAAATCCAGGCTGCAGTAGAGTGTGGCGGAGGTGTACTTGCTGTTCTGGCTCTTGGCGTAGGCGTCCAGTTGGGCGGTGGCCTGCTGGTAGGCCTTCTTGGCTTCCTCGGTGATCTGGGCCTGGGCTTCGGCCTGGGCCTGCTGTTCGTCCAGGTCGGCGTTGGCAGCCATCAGGGCCTCGGCCAGCTGATCGGCGGTATCCTGCAAGGCCTGCTCCTGGGCCTGCAGTTCATCCTGGGCGGCCTGGGCCTTATCGGCGGCAGCCTGGGCTTCCTCCCGGGCTGCTTCCAGCTCGGCGGCCTCGGTATCCAGGCGGGTCAGCACCTCGGTATTTTTGTCATTGATGTCAGTCAGGGCCTGGGCAAAGTTCAGCAACTGGAAAAGGTTGGTCGCCTGGCTCAGGACAGACAGGCTGCCGCTGTAATGCAGCCGCTGCATGGCGGCCATTTGCTCCTTGGTCTCATCCCAGCGGGCATCGTACTCGGCCTGCTTCTGTTCCAGCGCTGCCTGGGCGGCTTCCGCCTCCCCCTGAGCGGCGTCCAGCTGGGTTTGGGCCTCGGTCAAAGCCGCGTACACGGAACTCAGCTGGGAAGCAATTTCATCTGACCGGGTGTTCAGTTCCCCAATCTGATTCTCGGTCTGCTGGGTTTCCTTCTCCAGCTCCTCCTGCTTTTTGGCAGCCTCGTCGTAGGCGTCTTTGGCATCGTTTACCTGTTGCTGCAACTCTTCTTTGGTGGCAGCCAAAGGGGCAAAAAGACCCCCGAACAGGGCAAAAAGGGTACAAAAAACCAGCACCGCCGCCAGTCGGGCGGTGCCTTTGCAAAAATTCTGTTTCATCAGGTACTTACCTCAATACAGCCAACGCTGCGGGTCAACGGGTACGCCGCCTACCATGACGCTGATATGCAGATGAGGACCGGTGGAAAAGCCGGTGGTGCCCACCTGCCCGATGACCTGCCCGGCATTTACCAGCTGTCCCATCAGCAGGGGCGGCTGGTTCTGCATGTGGGCGTACATGGTGATCAGGGATTGCCCGTCGCTGTTATTGCCATGGCCGATGACCACCGTCCAGCCGTAGGAATCATCCCAACCGGCAAAGAGTACGATGCCGGCGTCCGCGGCCAGCACGTCGGTGCCTTCCGGCTGTTTCAGGTCCAGCCCTTCATGGATGCCAGCCTCATATGTAGAGGTGATTTCGCTTTCCTCAGGCAGGGGATAGGCAAGGCTGTCCGGTGCCTGGCTGCCGATGGCCCGCTGGGCGATGGCATCGGCAATGGCGGGGTCTTCCGTCATGGCGGACAGCAGCAGCCCCTGTTCCGCTGCCAGAGCGGGGATGGTTTCGGTGTAAGGCAGGTACAGGGTGGGGGCCAGCAGGGTGTCTTCGCAGTGCAGCTCAAAGTGCAGACCCACGCCGGTGGTATTCCCGGTAGAACCCACCGTGCCGATCTGGTCGCCCTGTTCTACGGTCTGGCCTTCCTGTACCAGCAGGTCCTGCAGATGGGCATACAAAGTATACCAGTGCCTCCCTTGAGTGTCCGCGCCGTGGTCGATGACAATGTAATTGCCATAGCTGTAGTGCCACTGGGCAGTGACTACGGTGCCGCCCGCCGCTGCCAGCACCGGGGTGCCTGCCTCGGCGGCAAGATCGTCTCCCTTGTGGTAGAAGCTCATCTTCCGGGAGTAATACCGATATTCGGACAGCGGAAGGATAAACCCTCCCGCCGGTTCAAAGCTGCCGCTGTTCACGGTATTGCCCGGCACGATAATATCCTCCGGCAGGAAGGTGTCCTCCACGGGTGGGACAGAAGAAGTCTGAGCGGCGGTGTCCGGGGTGGCTGCGGCGTCGGCGGAACGGGCGGTGTCGGCTGTGTCCGTGGCAGGTACCGCTTCCTGGGCCAGGGTGGGCCGTGCCAGCAGAACCAGAGCTGCCAAACCGGCCACCGCTACGCAGATGCCCAGCACCGCTTTGCCGGGGGCGCGGTAACGCAAAGCGTGCAGGATGCGCTGCCCTGCCTTTGGGGTGCCGAATGCCAGGGCGCCGCCCGGCACTTTCCGGGTGGCGTACTGCAAAAGACTTTCACAGTAAAGGCGGCGCTGGGCGGCGGTACAGCCGTGGACGGCGGCCTCGTCGCAGGCTGTTTCCATGGCGTGTTCAAACTGGGCAAAGGCCAGCCAGGCCAAGGGATTCCACCAGTGCAGACAGATCACCAGATAGTACAAAGGTTTGATGAGACAGTCCCCCCGGCGGATGTGGGTGCGCTCATGGAGCAGGACCGCCCGGCGGGCTTCGCCCTGCAGGTCGGCCGGAAGGTAGATGCGCGGGTGCAACAGCCCCAGGGTAAAGGGGGCGGTCACCTCCGGACAGGTATAGCAGCCATCCGGGGTTTTGCAGGCCAACGCCACCCGGCGGTGCAGCCGAAAGGCGGAAACGCCTGCCCGCAGCAGGCAGACGGCGGTCCCGGTGGCCCAGGCAATCCCCACCACCAGCACCCAGTCGATGGTAAACGCCTGGGCTTCCTCCACGGACAGCTCCAGCCCGGCTGCATCCAGGGCTTGTGCGGCCTGGACGGCAGCCTCGGCGGGGGTGGTGTCCCGCACAGCCTCGGCGGCGGTGGCCAGCTGCTGCAGCGGTTGGCTTTCCGGCTGCGGCAGGGTGACAGGCACCAGTCCGCCCGGTACTGCAAACCGCAGTCCCACAGCCAGCCAGAGAAGACACAGCAGCCAACCGGGAGCCCGGGCACGGCGCAGCAAAGCACAGACGCCCAGCGCCACAGGAACCGCCAGAGCGCCGGCGAGCCCGGCTATGAGCAGGGCACATAAAAAGTCGGTCATTGTCCGTCGTCCTCCTGTTCGGTGCGGGCCGCGTCCAGAATGGCCCGGATCTCGGCGACTTCCGCCTCGGAGATGGGCTTTTCGTTCAAAAAGGCCGCCACAAACCGGGGCAGGCTGCCCCCAAAGGTGCGATCCACCACGGCGGTGCTCTCCTGCTGCTGTACGGCGCTCTGTTTGACCAAAGCGGTCACCACGCCGCCCTCGTTCTGCAAAATGCTCCGCTCACACAGCTTTTTCAGTACGGTGTAGGTGGTGCTCTTTTTCCAGCCCAGAGCGTCGGCGGCCAGGCGCACCAACTGCCCGCTGGACAGGGGTTCATTTTCCCACACAAGGGTGGCAAAGCGGTATTCGCCTTCAGCCAGGCGCAGCATCTTTTCCATAATCAGGGTGACCTCGTTTCGTGATGGTGAACCGGCTTTGCCGCAGACTTTCCGGCGCAGGACGGTTTCTTTTGCTTGGTCTATTCAAATAGACTTCCGTTTGCTAACACTGTATCACGCAGAACGCGGCCCTGTCAACCCCGGGGGACCTCCCACAAAGAAAAAAATCCCCTGTCTATTGGGGGACGGTTGTGCTATAATCGGACAAGAGCAACCAAAAGGAGACAAACTTCATGAAACATATTCTGCTTCTTGCCACCGGCGGCACCATTGCCAGCCGGCCCACCGCAGCAGGGGGGCTGGCACCTATGATCACTTCCGACGAGCTGCTGGCCTGCGTGCCGGAATTGGCGGGGGTCTGCCACATGGACGCGGTGCAGCTGTTCAACCTGGATTCCACCAGCGTGGGGCCGGAACAATGGGCCCAGATCGCCGCGGAAGTCCGCCGCCATTATGAGGAGTACGACGGTTTTGTCATCACCCATGGCACCGATACCATGGCCTATACGGCGGCAGCCCTTTCTTACATGATCCAGCAAAGTCCCAAACCGGTGGTGCTTACCGGCAGTCAGAAATCCATCTATAACCGGGATACCGACGCCCGCAACAATCTGTATCGGGCGGTGCTGTATGCCTGCAGCGACGCGGCCTGGGGGGTGCAGCTGGTCTTTGACGGCAAGGTGATCCTGGGCACGCGGGCCCGCAAGACACGTACCAAGAGCTTCAACGCTTTTTCCAGCATCGATTACCCCAACACCGCCGAATTCCGGGATCTGCGGCTGATTCCTTTCCTGCCCCGGCCTGCCAGTTTCGACCACGTCCGTTTTTATGAAAAGCTGGACCCGGCGGTGTTTGTACTGCGGCTGATCCCCGGCATGAAGGCGGATATCATCCCGCTGCTGGCCGGCCACTGCAAAGCGTTGATCCTGGAAAGCTTCGGTGTGGGCGGACTGCCCGGCGGGGATGACGGAGAGCTGTTTGCCGCTGTGCGGGACTGGTGTGCGGCGGGAAAACTGGTGGTGTTCACCACCCAGGTCCCCCACGAGGGCAGTGACCTGGGGGTGTACGAGGTGGGCCGGGCGGCCAAGGCGTTGCCCGGCGTGCTGGAAGCTCGGGACATGACCCCGGAAGCCGCCGCCGTCAAGCTCATGTGGGCGCTGGGGCAGGCGAAGAACAGGGAAGAAGCCTCCCGGCTGTTCCTGACGCCGGTGCAATTTGATGTGGTATAAGGGAATATAAAAAAGAACCCCCGCAGAGTCCGTGGCAGTTCCCACGACCCTGCGGGGTATTTGTTGTATACATGGCAGTGTCCTATCTGGCGCGCAGTGCGCTTTTACGGTACCGCAGGGGGCTTTGCCCCACCATGGCCGTGAACCGGGTGGAAAAATTGCTCTCGTCCCCAAAACCCACCTGATGGGCTACGGCGCCTACAGGCAGGTCGGTCTGGGCCAGCAGTTCCTTGGCCTTGGTAATGCGGTAACACAGCAGGAAATTATACGGCGTGGTTCCCATGTACTGGCGGAACAAACGCAGAAAATAACTCTTGCTGATGTGGGCGCTGGCCAGCAGCTCGTCCAGGCAGAGAGATTCGGCGTAGTGGGCGCGGATGTGCACCACGGCGTCGTCGATCATCCTGCGGTTGGCGGTGGCTGCATCGGCGGCCAGCTGGTGCTGCGCCATGGCAGCCAGCAGGCGGTGCAGGACCAGCGAGGTGGTTACGGCACTGGCGGCGGTTTCGGTTTCCATGCTGCCCAGCAGCTCCTCAAACAGAGGCGGAGCTTCAGGTAGTTCCACCGTACAGGGGCGCTTGTCCGGGCACAGAAGGGAAGCCAGAGCATGCACGCCGGTGCCCTCGATCAGGGCCCAGTAATGATGCCAGCAGCTTTGTCCCGGCGCGGTGCCGTAGTTCTGGGGGAACCGGCAGTCCAGAAGCAGCGCGCATCCCGGACCCAGGGTCACCTGTGTTTCGTTCTGCTCGATCAGGCCGGTGCCCTCCAGCGTGTACAGCAGCAGATACGATTCCTTGTCGGTGCGGGCGGTGGCAAACCGTTCCCGGCCGTGGAACAGGCCGGCCTCGGTGCAGAAATATGGCTGGGCAAGCGCCGCGGCACCGGGCGTGGTCCGAAGCCACCGGCTGCACGGCTCCACGTCCATGTTGAAGGTCAACATTTTCCCAATCACTTCCTTCCCGTGTGCGGGGCACGGCTGCGCTGCTCCGTGCACACTACACAGCAGAATATTCACAAAAACAGAAAGTTCCCTGCGGCAGAAACCTTCTGGTTGTGCCAGGTTGCTGGCAAAGTGCAAGAAAATATTTTTGCAAAAGGCATCCCCTTTGTCAGAGAGGGGCCGCCGCTGATTGCTATAAATTGTTTGTTTGTCTCCTATATTTTACCAAAAATATACGAAATATGCAAACCCATATACATTTGACACGGTAAATTTTATTCATGTTCACCAATTTGCACTTTTGTTTTTTGTGAGGCCCTCTTGTCATAGCGGCAAAAGTACGTTATAATCATAAGAAATAATACTGTGCCGTTTTCTGCCCCTTCGGGATGGGCGGGCGCACTGCGAAACAGGAGCTAACACTATGAAAGGTATTGTTCTTGCCGGCGGCGCCGGTACGCGTTTGTACCCCCTGACCATGGTCACTTCCAAGCAGCTGCTGCCTGTCTATGACAAGCCCATGATCTATTATCCGCTGTCCACCCTGATGCTGGCGGGTATCCAGGATATTCTGATCATCTCCACCCCCACCGACACCCCCCGCTTTGAGCAGCTGCTGGGGGATGGCTCCCAGTATGGTCTGCACCTGCAGTACAAGGTCCAGCCTTCCCCGGATGGTCTGGCCCAGGCTTTCATTTTGGGGGAGGAATTCATTGGCGGCGATGCCTGCGCCATGGTGCTGGGAGATAACATCTTCTACGGTGCCGGTTTCTCCAAACGGCTGAAGGCGGCTGCCGCCAACGCGGAGGCCGGCCGTGCCACCGTGTTCGGCTACTTTGTCAATGACCCCGAGCGTTTCGGCGTTGTTGCCTTTGATGAGGAAGGCCGTGCCACCTCCATTGAGGAAAAGCCCGCGGTGCCCAAAAGCAACTATGCCGTCACCGGTCTGTACTTCTACAGCAAGGATGTGGTGGAGCGCGCCAAGAAGGTCAAGCCCAGTGCCCGCGGGGAGCTGGAAATCACCACCCTCAATGAAATGTACCTGCAGGACGGGCAGCTGGATGTGCAGCTGCTGGGCCGCGGATATGCCTGGCTGGATACCGGTACCATGGACAGTCTGGTGGAAGCCGCCGATTTTGTGCGGATGATTGAGCAGCGCCAGGGCATCAAGATTTCGGCACCGGAAGAGATTGCATACAAATATGGCTGGATCAGCCGCGCCAAGCTGCTGGAGAGCGCCGAACGCTACGGCAAGAGCCCGTACGGCGCTCATCTGCGCAATGTGGCTGACGACAAGCTCAAATACTAAGAGCAGGGGAGAATTCACTGGATGAAGATTCTGATCACCGGCTGCCGTGGGCAGCTTGGCACCGAGCTGCAGCGGCAGCTCAGTGCGGAAGGTTGTGTGCTGGGGCCGCTGCCTGAACGTCTGCGCAAGGCAACGGTCATCCCTGTGGATATTGATGATCTGGACATTACCGACCGGGAAGCCACGGTGGCGTATGTCCGCCGCCACCAGCCGGATACGGTCATCAACTGTGCGGCCTTCACCAACGTCAACGGCTGTGAGACCAACCGGGATGCCGCGTTCAAAGTCAACGCTCTGGGTCCCCGGAACCTGGCCATCGCCTGCGACAAGATCAACGCCCGCCTGATTCATGTGTCCACCGATTATGTGTTCCCCGGTACGCCCAACGGTCCGGACGGCCATACACCGCTGGATGAATGCTGCGTGCCTGCTCCTGTTTCAGCCTACGGCCAGACCAAGCTGCTGGGAGAGCAGTACGTGCAGCGGTTCTGCCGCCGGCATTTCATTGTGCGCACCGCCTGGCTGTACGGCTATCACGGCAAGAACTTTGTCAAGACCATGGTCAATCTGGGCAAGACCCACAGTGAGGTCACAGTGGTCAATGACCAGCTGGGCAACCCCACCAATGCGGTGGATCTGGCCTACCATCTGCTGAAACTGGCAGTCAGCCATGACTACGGCACCTATCACTGCACCTGCAACGGGGTTTGCAGCTGGTATGATTTCGCTTCCGAGATCATGCGTCTGGCAGGGCTGCCCTGCACCGTCAAGCCCTGCACCAGCGCCGAGTACGCCGCCGCCCACCCGGAAAGCGCCAACCGCCCGGCCTGGAGCGCCCTGGAAAATCGGGCCCTGCGCTGCACCGTGGGCGATGAGATGCGGGACTGGAAGGACGCCATCAATGACTTTTTCAAAAACTGGGATGGAGAATAAATCAATGAAGACTTATCTTGTCACCGGCTGCGCCGGCTTTATCGGTTCCAATTTCGTGCATTATATGCTGGAAAAGCATCAGGACATCCGTCTGGTAAACCTGGACAAGCTGACTTATGCCGGCAATCTGGAAAACCTGCAGGACATTGAGGGGGATGCCCGGCACATCTTTGTGCAGGGAGATATCTGTGACCGTGAACTGGTCACCCGCCTGATGGAAGAGTATGACCCCGATTACGTCATCAATTTTGCTGCCGAAAGCCATGTGGACCGCAGCATCAAGAATCCCGAAATCTTTGTGGAGAGCAATGTCCTGGGGACCGTGAACCTGCTGCAGTGCTGCAAGAATGCCTGGTATGATGCCGACGCCCGTACCTGGAAGGACGGTAAGAAGTACCTGCAGGTCTCCACCGATGAAGTCTACGGCGCCCTGGGCCCCGAAGGCTACTTCACCGAGACCACTCCCCTGTGTCCCCACAGCCCCTACTCCAGCTCCAAGGCCAGCGCGGATATGTTTGTCATGGCTTTCCATGACACCTACGGCATGCCGGTGAACATCACCCGCTGCTCCAACAACTACGGCCCCTATCAGTTCCCCGAAAAGCTCATTCCGCTGCTGATCAACAACGCCAAGCACCACAAGACCCTGCCTGTCTACGGCGACGGTATGCAGGTGCGCGACTGGCTCTACGTCATGGACCACTGCAAGGCCATCGACATGGTGGCGTCCGACGGCAAGGTGGGTGAGGTGTACAACGTGGGCGGTCACAACGAGCGCCCCAACATCTTCATCGTCAAGACGGTCATTGCCCAGCTGCATGACCGCCTGCAGGATGAGGGCATCAGCGAGGAGCTGATCACCCATGTGGCCGACCGTCTGGGCCATGACCGCCGCTACGGCATTGATCCCACCAAGATCAAGAACGATCTGGGCTGGTACCCCGAAACACCTTTTGAGAAGGGCATTGTGCTGACCATCGACTGGTATCTGGCCCACCCGGAGTGGATGGAGCATGTGACCAGCGGGGATTACCAGAAATACTACGAGCAGATGTACAAGAACAAGTAAAATTTTCAAACGGCACCAAAACGCCGCCGCGGCTCTTTGCAAAGCGGCGGCGTTTGTGGTATACTGCATGATATGATCAGCCGCCGGTGGTCTGCCGTTCGGTTTGGCTGTTTTGCTCATCAATCTATAAGGAGACCCATTCATGGCAAATTCTCGTGAGGAACAACTGCGCAATAACCGCCGCCTGGCCCGGCAGCTTCTGGGGGCCGTGGCGCTGGTTCTGGTTGTGATCGGTCTGTTCACCGTGCTGAACTGGTGTGTGGGCGCCCTGCGTGCCGCCCTAGATGATTCTGACCGCCGCGAACGCTTTGCCGACCGCGTATATGGTCTGGTCATGTTCGATGTGCTGCCTTTTGATGATGTTTCGCAGGTGGATTCCACCGTGTTCCGTCAGGCGGCGATCTGGGGAACCGTTTACCAGGCCCAGAAGGATGGTACACTGGATGACTATGACCGTGATACCGAGACCGGTTCTTTGATCCTGCCCCAGCTGGAAATCGATACCTATCTGACCAATCTTCTGGGACCGGATTATCCCCTGGAAGAAGGCAGCTTCGAGACCGAGGAATTCATCTACAACTATGACGCTGACCGGCAGGGGTATCTGGTGCCTGTTACCGGCGCTGTGGGTCTGTATACCCCGGAAGTGGAAAAAATCTGGACCCAGTCCGGCAAGACCTACGTTACGGTGGGTTACATTCCCACCATCAGCAACAGTGCCAGCGGGGAACTTTCCCTGACGGCGCCCACCGAACCCACCAAGTACATGGATTTCGTTTTCAGCCGGGGTGAGAACCGCCAGTGGTATCTCACTGCTCTGCAGGAAAGCGAGATGCAGGTGACCACCCAGGCTTCGGCCACACCGGCACCCACCGCCTCCATCGATGACCCCCAGGCACTGGTGCAGGATAATCTGGATTCCACCATGACCGACGCCGCCGGATCCGGGGATGCGTCTTCCTCGGAGCTGACGCCGGAAGAGGATACCACCGAAGGAGATTCCTCTGCCGAGGACGGTACCACTGATGAGACCACCTCTGATGATACGGGGGCCGAAAGTACGGACTCCGGTGACACCGGCGATGAGGGGGACAACGGCGATTCCTCCGATGCAACCACCGATGAGCCGGCCACTTCCACCGCCACTTCCGACTGATCTGCCGCCATACGCAACAACAGCCCCGCAGGGATAAAAAGCCTGCGGGGCTGTTTTCTTTATATATAGAGGTATGAAGAAAATCTCTTTCAAGATAGAATGCTCAACGGCACAGGTCCCGTCCGTTCAGGCAGGCGCGCACCAGAACATCCTTGTCATAGTGAAGTTCCAGGTGGAAGAATGGCTCGTTCTTGGCCAGCAGATCAAAAAAGATCTTGTCGCCCTCCCAGATGGGCAGGGAAGAGACCTTGTCCTTGGCCACCCATTGCAGATCGCCTTCGTCACACTCTCTCATCGTACCGGAAAAGTCGGTGCAGGTGAACAGGTGCATCCGCTCGGCGGGCCAGGGCGGGCAGAAAAAGTCTACCATCCCCCGGTACAGGGGAGTGAGCATGGTCAGGCCGGTTTCCTCCCGTACTTCCCGCAGCGCGCAGGCCAGGGCGTCCTCCCCGGCCTCAAACTTGCCGCCCACGCCGATCCATTTATCCTTGTTTACATCCTGCTTTTTCTTGACCCGATGCAGCATCAGGTATTGTCCGTCCTGTTCCAGATAACACAGGGTCGTTTGCAGTAATTCCATCCCAGGCCTCCCGGTTCCGTTTTCTTCATCTTACCACGGGGGCCGGCCATGGGTCAAATACCGGCCCTTGTATAATTTGGATGAAGATGCAGACAATACCAACAGCCAGGCAGGTTAATACCAAATGCAGACGTTCAAGGAGAATGAGTATGAAAGCAACAGGCATCGTGCGCCGCATTGACGAGCTGGGCCGAGTGGTGATCCCCAAGGAGATCCGCCGCACCCAGCGCATCCGTCAGGGTGACGCACTGGAAATTTTTACTGATGTGGGCGGGGAAGTGGTGTTCAAAAAGTACTCTCCCCTGGTGGAACTGGGACAGCTTTCGGGAATCTATGCCGATGTGCTGGCCAAAAATCTCCGCTGTCCGGTGTTGGTGTGCGACCGGGATACCATCGTGGCAGCCACCGGACCCAACAAGGGGGATCTGAAAGGCCGCCCGGTGTCCGACGCCATGCAGAAACTGCTGGCCATGCGGGCCACCTACACCGCGCCGACGGACCCGGAACGGCGATTGCGCGCACTGGAACGCAGTGACCGCCAGATCCTGTGCGCCGCCCCTATTGTGGCCCACGGGGATGTGGAGGGCGGCGTGCTGATGCTGGGAACAGCCAAAGACCCGCCGCCGGACGAGCACACGGTGGCTTCCCTTGCTATCGCCGCCGCTTTCCTGGCAAAATGGATGGAAGAATGACCAAACAGTCCGCAGGCCCCCTGCCTTTGCAAGGCGGAGGGTCTGCGGACTTCTTTGTGTCAAAACTGTTAAACTTTCAAACTTTTCTGCAAAACCTCTTGACAGACGGAGAAGGAGGAATATAATAGACTTAGCACTCGGGAACAGAGAGTGCTAAACAACAAAGAAAGGAAGTGGGCGGCATGGCAATGGACCGGCGCAAACAGCGCATTCTGGAAGCCGTTGTCGCCCTGTACGGGGCCGACGGGGAACCGGTCGGTTCCGGCCTGCTGGCCAATTATTTCGACATGGCCCTCTCCAGCGCCACCTTGCGCAACGAGATGGCTGCCCTGACCAAGCTGGGGCTGCTGGAACAGCCCCATACCAGTGCGGGCCGGGTGCCCAGCGCACAGGGGTACCGCTATTATCTGGATCATCTGTTGGGGGCGCCGGGCATTACCGAGCTGCCCCAGCAGGACCGGGAACACATTGACGAACTTTTTGCCGCCATGGATGCTGAGCCCGAAAAGCTGGCCCAGAGCGCAGCCCGCGCCCTGGCCGAGACCACCGGGCTGGCGGCGGCTGTCACCACTCCTCAATCGGAAGATCTGTGCATTGCCCATTTTGAGGTGGTGCAGGTGGGACGCTATACCGCGGCGGTGCTGGCCGTGACCAGTGCCGGCGGCGTACGGACCCGGGTGGCCCGGGTGGCGGATGGTTTTTCCCGCGCCGATGCGCAGACTCTGGCCACCTTGCTCAACTGCAACCTGACCTTTGTGGTGCCGGAAGATGTGACCGAGACCTTGAGCGCCGAGCTGCTGCTGGCAGCCGGTGAACGTCTGGCGCCGGTGGTCCGCGCCGCCGAAGCGCTGGTGCGTACCACGCCCCGGGTCTATTTCGAGGGTGCGCAGCATCTGGCCCAGATGACCGATGTGCGCAAGAACCTGGGGCTGCTCCTGGAGATCTTCTCCGACAGTGAAGCGGCCCGCACCCTCATTGAGCCCCATGGCAACAAGCTCACCGCCACCCTGGGGGAGGATGTACGGCCGGAAATGCCCGGTGTCTGCGTCGTCAGCAAGCGGTATCTGGCGGGAGGCGGCCTCACCGGCACGGTGGCCCTCATCGGCTCCAACCGGATGCACTTCCAGCAGTTGATTCCCATCCTTGAATATTTTGCAACCAAACTCGGACAGCAAATGTCCGGAAAAAAGCAGGAGGAGCAGACATGAGCTCTACAAACGAAACCAAGAAGCCCAACGGAGCGGCGGAACCTGCGGCAGAGGCCCAGGGCACTGCGGCCGAAACTGCACCCGACGCTGCGCAGACCACTGAGGCCACCGCGCCTCAGGAGGCACAGGCCGAACCCAAGACCGAACGGGAAAAGAAAGACTGGTTCGGCAAAAAGAACCGGGAACTGCAGGCGGTACAGGCTAAGCTGGAAGCGGCGGAAGCCAAGAGCAAGGAGCTGAAAGATCAGCTGCTGCGCACCGCTGCCGAGTATGACAACTACCGCAAGCGCACCGCCCGGGAAGCAGACATGAAGTTCAATGACGGTGTCAGCCACGCCGTCACCCAGATCCTCACGATCCTGGACACCCTGGATATGGCCGCCAACGCCGATTGCACCGACGAAAACTATAAAAAGGGCGTCATGATGACCCTGGACAAGGCCGCCAAGGCTTTGGATACGCTGCACATCGTGGAGATCGAAGCTCTGGGCAAGCCTTTTGACCCGCAGTTCATGAACGCCGTGCAGCAGGTCCCGCCCGAAGAAGGGCAGGAGAGCGGCACCGTCGTCCGGGTCTTCCAGAAAGGCTACAAGATCGGTGACAAGATCATCCGCCACGCCACGGTGGTTGTGGCCGAATAAAGCATGAACCGGGCTCCGGGCCCGTTTCAGATACAAAGACATTTCCAATTCATCATCGAACCATAAACACAACAACAACCCAATCGCCCCGCAAGAGGGACAGGGAAAGGAAAACGAAGGGAGTTTTTCATTATGAGTAAGATCATCGGTATTGACCTTGGTACTACCAACAGCTGTGTCGCCGTTATGGAAGGCGGCGAGCCTGTCGTCATCGCCAACTCTGAGGGCGCCCGCACCACGCCTTCTGTCGTCGGCTTTACCAAGACCGGCGAGCGTCTGGTGGGCCAGGTCGCCAAGCGCCAGGCCATCACCAACCCCGAAAACACCATTTCTTCCATCAAGCGTAAGATGGGCACTGCGGAAAAGGTCCATGCCGGCGGCAAGGACTACACCCCCGAAGAGATCAGCGCCATGATCCTGAGCAAGCTGAAGGCTGACGCCGAAGCTTACCTGGGCGAGCCTGTCACCGAGGCCGTCATCACCGTGCCCGCCTACTTCAACGACAGCCAGCGTCAGGCCACCAAGAACGCCGGTACTATCGCCGGCCTGAATGTGCGCCGTATCATCAACGAACCCACCGCAGCTTCTCTGGCCTACGGCATCGATAAGGAAGCCGACCAGAAGATCATGGTCTACGACCTGGGCGGCGGTACCTTCGATGTCTCCATCATCGAGATGGGTGACGGCGTCACCGAAGTTCTGGCCACCAACGGTGATACCCACCTGGGCGGCGATGACTTCGACCAGCGCATCATCGACTGGATGGCTGAGGACTTCAAGCGTGAGAACAACATCGACCTGCGTCAGGATAAGATGGCTGCCCAGCGCCTGAAGGAAGCCGCCGAGAAGGCCAAGATCGAGCTGTCCAGCGCCACCTCCACCAACATCAACCTGCCCTTCATCACCGCCGACGCCAACGGCCCCAAGCACCTGGATATGACCCTGACCCGGGCGAAGTTCAACGAACTGACCTCCGATCTGGTTGACCGCACCATGACCCCTGTCCGCAAGGCTCTGGCCGATGCCGGCCTGCAGGCCAGTGACCTGAAGAAGGTCCTGATGGTCGGTGGTTCTACCCGTATCCCCGCCGTCTACGACGCTGTCAAGAAGGAACTGAACTGCGAACCCTTCAAGGGCATCAACCCCGATGAATGTGTTGCTGTGGGCGCTGCCATTCAGGGCGGCGTTCTGCAGGGCGATGTCAAGGGCCTGCTGCTGCTGGATGTCACCCCGCTGAGCCTGGGCATTGAGACCCTGGGCGGTGTCTGCACCAAGATCATCGACCGCAACACCACCATCCCCACCAAGAAGAGCCAGATCTTCTCCACTGCCGCTGACAACCAGCCCAGCGTGGAAGTCAACGTCCTGCAGGGCGAGCGTGAGTTTGCCCGGGACAACAAGAGCCTGGGTACCTTCCATCTGGACGGTATCGCTCCGGCTCCCCGTGGCGTGCCTCAGATCGAGGTCACCTTTGATATCGATGCCAATGGTATTGTGCATGTAAGCGCCAAGGACCTGGGCACCGGCAAGGAACAGAGCATCACCATCACCGCTTCCACCAACATGAGCAAGGACGACATCGACAAGGCCGTCAAGGACGCCGAGCAGTATGCCGCCGAGGACAAGAAGCGCCGTGAGGAAGTCGATACCCGCAACAACGCCGACCAGATGGTCTTCCAGACCGAAAAGGCTCTGAATGAGCTGGGCGACAAGGTTTCCGCCTCTGAAAAGAGCGAAGTGGAGACCAAGCTGTCCGCTCTGAAGGAAGCCCTGAAGTCCGGCACCATCGACGACATCAAGGCCAAGCAGGACGACCTGCAGAAGGCTTTCTACGCCATCAGCGAGAAGGTCTATCAGCAGGCTGCCCAGCAGCAGGGCGCCCAGGGTCAGCCGAACCCCGGCCAACAGGCTCCCAACAACGGCCAGGCGGATGACGGCGCCGTTGACGCCGACTTCCATGAAGTCTGATCTGTCCAAAATCCAGTAAGTTCCCATAGGGCCGCCCCCGGCACATCCGGTGGCGGCCATTGTGGGGCTTGTACAGAAATAAAGGTGTGATTCTATGGCAGACAAAAGAGATTATTACGAGGTGCTTGGCGTCGGCAAAAATGCCAGCGAGGCAGAGATCAAGAGCGCCTACCGCAAGCTTGCCAAAAAGTACCACCCCGACCTGAATCCCGGCGATAAGACCGCTGAGGAAAAGTTCAAAGAGGTCAATGAAGCCAACGACGTTCTTTCCGACCCGGAAAAGCGCAAGCGTTATGACCAGTTCGGCTTTGCAGGGGTTGATCCCAACTATGCGGCGGCCAACGGCGGTGCCGGTTTCGGCGGCGCGGGCGGCTTCGGCGGCGTGGATCTGGGTGACATCTTCGGCGATATCTTCGGCGGTGGTTTCGGCGGCTTCGGCGGTTTCGGCAGCACCGGACGTACCAGAGCCAACGCGCCCCGCAAGGGACACGATATCCAGGCCAGCGTGATCCTGACCTTTGAGGAAGCCGCCCATGGCTGCGCCAAAAAGATCACCATCAACCGGCAGGAATCCTGCCCCGATTGCCAGGGTACCGGTGCGGCCAAGGGCAGCAGCCCCGAAACCTGCCCCCAGTGCAATGGCCGCGGGTATGTGGTGACCCAGCAGCGCACCCCCTTTGGCGTGATGCAGAGCCAGCAGCCCTGCCCCCACTGCGGCGGACGGGGCACCGTCATCAAGGACCCCTGCAAGACCTGCCGCGGTACCGGCAAGGTGAGCAAGCGCAAGACGCTGGAAGTCAACATTCCTGCCGGCATTGATGACGATCAGAACATCGCGCTGCGCGGCCAGGGCGATGCCGGTTCCAACGGCGGCCCTGCCGGTGATGTGATCGTCCATGTGACCGTCAAGCCCGACCCCATCTTCCTGCGGGACGGCTACGATGTGACTGTGCGGGTGCCCATCACCTTCAGCCAGGCGGTTCTGGGCGACGATATCGAAGTGCCCACCGTGGACGGCCGGGTCTCCCAGAAGATCCCCGAAGGCACCCAGAGCGGTACCCGCTTCCGTCTGCGCGGCCAGGGCATCCAGTATCTGAACGGCCGCGGCCGCGGTGACCAGTACGTCATCGTGGACGTGGAGATCCCCAAGAAGCTGACCCGCGCCCAGCGCGACGCCCTGAAAGCTTTCGACGAATCCCTCAGGGATGACAATTACGAGAAGCGCAAGGGCTTCTTCAAGAACCTGCGCGACCATTTCAACAACAACAAGTAACCCATCAGCGCCAAGCCGCGCCCTGCCGGGGCTTTTCCCGGTGGGGCGCGGCTTTTTGCGTTGTCTTGCGGTTGCGCTTTGCACGCTTTTAGGATATAATAAAACCCGTATGTGACCATCCGTTCGCGCCCCGTAGGGGGGCGGGAACCCATTACAGAAAAGGACGGAAGGCTCTTGCAAACAATCAGAACTTTGGTGGCCCGGCATCGTCTGTTGCTGACCGGGTTGCTTCTGGCCGTCATCACCGCTCTGGTCCTGGCCTGGGCAGGGTATGATCTGTCCCAGCGGGTGGACGGTGAGCCTGTCTATCAGATCATCAACGATACCTACAGCCGGACGGTGGAGCTGCCGTCTGACGGCGGCCTGGTGCAGGCGTTGCCGGTGCAGGCCGGACAGGAGCTGTACGGTATGCGCCTGAACCTGACCACCTACGACCATGCCTTTGCCACCGGGCAGCTCCACACCGAACTCATTGACGACGCCGGGCAAGTCCTGGCTCGGGGCAGCCTGGATTGCATCACCCTGAAGGACAACACTTTTGCCGCGGTGATTTTTGAGCAGCCTTATACGCCCACCGAATCCCGGATGCTCTACCTGCATGTATGGTATGACGGCACAACGGATGCCGATGCCGGCTGCCCCATCGGTTTGTGGGCCAGTGACGGTACGATCCTTCTGGCGCAGGAGGGCTATCCGGCCGATCCTATGATCCTGCGGCGATATACCGCCCAGGACAACCTGAACGCCACGGCGGCGGTGCAGTATGTGGTGGATTACTCCGGCCATTGGTCCCGGACCCTGTCCATGATTCTGGGCCTGTTGATTTTTGTGGCGGTCCTGCTGGGATTTGTCCTGCTGATGGGGCAAAAGGCCTTCTGGGCTGTGGTGCTGGTTTGCGGTGCCTTGCTGGGCGGCGCATTCAGTGTGGTGACGCCGCCTCTGGTAGGGCCCGACGAATATACCCACATGGCCAACAGCTACCAGGCGGCCAGTGAACTGCTGGGTCAGCCCCTGACCAACGGGGAAGAGGACGGCTGGCGTCTGCTGGTGCGCTCCTGTGATGCTCCGTATTTTACGGCCCAGAGCGGGGATATCGGCATCTTTGCCTACAAGGAATACCTCTCCCACCTGGGAGAGGCGGCACCTTCCGCTGTGACCGATACGCCCAGTGATTTCACCGTGGGCGGCAGCTTCAACCGGACTCTCTACCTGGGGCAGACGTTGGGGGTGGCCCTGGCCCGTGCTCTCGGCCGCGGCTTCCACGCCATGCTGCTGGCCGGACGCCTGGGCAACCTGGTTGTCTACCTGGTACTGGCGGCATTGGCCGTGGCACTCATGCCCGGCCGCTGGAAGGGCCTGCTGACCTGTGTTGCCCTGCTGCCCCAGACCCTGCAGCTGGCGGCCAGCTTCTCCGCCGATGCCACCGTGCTGGGGCTGGTGTTCTGCTTTACTGCCCTCTGCTTTGCCTTGCGTCAGCGTCCCGCCCGCCGCGCCGAACTGGTGCTGTTGGCAGTCCTGGCCTTCCTCATCGGCCCGGCCAAAGCCATCTATCTGCCGGTACCCGCCCTGGTGCTCATGGTGCCGGCGGCGAATCTGGACCCCCGCCGTCATCCGTCGGCTCCCACCGTGGCCTTGTCCAAATGGCAGGTGCGCCCCGGCATTCTGGTCAAACTGCTGGCCCTGGTGCTGGCGGTGCTGGGCTGGGTCAACCTGAACCTGGGGGCGCTGCTATATGCCACCCGGGACGTGGACAACGTGGGCCTGACCCGCGCTGCTGTTGCCGTGATCATTGCCGCCGCTCTGCTGGGCTTTGTATACTGGAAAATACACAGCAAGCCCCAATGGCGGAAAGCCTTCTTCGGTGTATTGATCGCTGGCTTGTGTGTGGTGGTGCCGGTGATGTTCTGGCGGCTGACCCACATGTGGGGCGGCCTGACCCCCGAACAGCTGGTCAACAGCGTGCAGGCCAACGGCGATTCCATCTACACCTACTCTGCCGGGTATATCTGCCGCAACCTGCCGGGCACCATCAAGCTGCTGCTGCGCTCGGTGAGCGCTGAGGGTGCCGACTGGCTGCAGGGATTGCTGGGCACGGCTCTGGGCGAACCCATCGTCTATCCCATCCAGGCCAGCTGGCTGCTGGGGGTGGGCCTGGTGCTGACGCTGCTGGCGGTAACGCTGCCCCAGACGGAAGAACCTGCCCTGCCGGGCCGCGTGCGCGCCGGCGGTTGGGTCATTGTGGCTATTGTGGTGGGGCTAACTTTCTTTGCGGCCCTCAGCTGGACCCCCATCAACTACACCACTATCTTCGGGGTGCAGGGACGGTACTGGCTGCCGGTGCTGCCGCTGGCCCTGGTATTGCTGGGCAGCACCCGCACCTTCTCGGTGCGCCGCAGTGTGGCCCGTCCCGCCGCCATGGTCACCCTCTGCCTGACCTCTCTGGTGCTGTTGCAGGGCGCCGGACTGTATGCCCAGTGGCAGATGACCTGACATCCTTCTTAAGCCGGAAACCGGCATCCGTTCCAAGCGGTGCCGGTTCTGATATAAAACAACATCACAGATTCAGCCGGAACCCCCGGCTGCAGGAAAGGAATTTACCATGACTGTCCAGAGAGATACCATCATTATCGACATCCTGAAGAACGATCCCACCCAGGGCTGTGTGCCCATCTTCCAGAACGCGGGCATGCACTGCCTGGGCTGCATGGCCGCCCACGGCGAGACTGTGGAGCAGGCCTGTGCCGTCCATGGCCTGAACCCCGATGCACTCATCGACCAGCTCAATGAATACTTTGCCAAGCAGTAAGGCAGTACCGCACCTGGATGCCCGTCTGGCGGCTGCGGCGGCGTTTGTCCGTCCCGGCAGCGCGGCAGCGGATATCGGGTGCGACCACGGCAAACTCAGTGCATGGCTGGCGGGCAGCGGACGCTGCCCGCTGGTTTTTGCATGTGATCTTCGCCCCGACCCTCTGGCCAAAGCCCGCCGCGCCTGCGCTCCCTATGGGGATAAGGTGCAGTTCCGGCTGGGGTCCGGGCTGGAGGTACTCCAGCCCGGGGAGGCCACCGACATCATCATTGCCGGTATGGGTGCCCAGACCATCATGGAAATTCTGGACGCCGCTCCCTGGGTGTTTGACCCGGCTTATAATCTGGTGCTGGTGCCAGCCACCAAGCACAGCCTGCTGCGCCGCTGGCTGGCAAAGCGGGGCTTCACCCTGCAGGGGGAGACCCTGGCCCATGCCGCGGGGCGGTGGTATGCCGTGATGAATGCCCGCTATACCGCCGACCCCCACGAACCGGAGGGCCTGTGGTGCCTGTGCGGACTGGTGCAGGGACAGCCTGGTGCCGAAGAATACCGCACCCAACAGTGCGGCAAGCTGAAAAAATACCGCAGGGGACTCACCGCCGGCCCGGAAGCCGAAGCGGTGGATGCCCTGATCGCAGAAGTGGAGGCAGGAAAATGGCCGTGACCGTACAGCAAGTTTTGCAGATCCTCAAGGAATTCGCACCCCCGGAACTGGCCTGCAGCTGGGACAATGTGGGCCTGCTGGTGGATACCGGCCGCCCGGTGGGCGCCATTGCGGTGGCGCTGGATATCACCGCCGACGTGGTGCAGGAAGCCGCCGAAAGCGGCTGTGACCTGATTGTGTCCCATCATCCGGTCATCTTTAACCCTCTCAAGCACCTTGGTCCCAAGGATGTACCGGCGCTGCTGGTCAAAAACGGGATCTCCGCCATCTGCATGCACACCAATCTGGATGCGGCAGCGGGCGGCGTCAACGATACCCTGGCCGACATCCTGGGCATGACCGAGACGGAATCCTTTGCCGAAGGCTGCGGCCGCATCGGCAAGGTGCAGCCCACCACTGCCGCCGACCTGGCCCGGCTGTGTGCCGACCGGCTGGGGGCGCATCCTCAGTTTGTGGAGGCCGACCAGCCTGTTACCCGTCTGGCGGAAGTCAGCGGTGGCGGCGGCAGCTACCTGCAGGAAGCCATCGACCTGGGCGCGGACTGCTTTGTTACCGGGGAAGCCGCCCACCACATTGCTCTGCTGGCCCATCAGATGGGGGTAGGGCTGGTGGTGGCCGGACACTGGGGCACCGAGCATCCGGTCACCCGGGTGCTGGCTGAACGCCTGGCCGCCGCCCTGCCGGACGAGGTGCGCATCACCCTGTCCTTGTCCGACACCGACCCGTTTACCTACCTGTAATTCATCCGCCCCGGTTCACCGGGAAGGTCAATCCGAAAGAGGGGAGAATCTATGGCACTGGATGCCGCCACCCTGGACCTGGTAGCTGCCGAACTGCGGGAAAAGCTGCTGGATGCCAAGATCGACAAGATTTTTGAGCCCACCCGGGACGAGGTACTCATCACCCTGCGCACCCGCACCGAGACCCACCGTCTGTTGCTGTCGGCTCGCAGTGGGTCCGCCCGGGTCTGCCTGACCCAGGAAACCTTTGAAAATCCGCTCACCCCGCCGGGGTTTTGCATGCTGCTGCGCAAACACCTCACCGGAGGCCGCCTCATCGAGCTGCGACGGGAACCGGGGGACCGGATCGTCTTTTTTGACTTCCGCTGCACCAACGAGATGGGAGACCTAGTGGTGAACACCCTGGCCGCCGAGCTCATGGGCCGGTATTCCAACCTGGTGCTCTTCCGGGACGGCAAGATCGTGGATGCCCTCAAGCGCGTGGATTTTGAGGACAGCGAGATCCGACAGCTGCTGCCCGGCCTGCCCTACACTTTGCCGCCCAAGCCCAACAAGCCGGATTTCCTGGCAGTGAGCGGGGCCGCCATTGTGGAGGCTGCCTGCCGGACCGACCTGCCCGTGGCCCAGGCCCTGGGCAAGGCGGTGGGCGGCGTAGGCCCGGTGGTCTTGCGGGAAGCTGCCTGGCGTGCCTTTGACGGGGAGACTGCTCTGGCTGCCTGTGACCTGAACGAGGAACAGCGCCGGGCCCTGTGCGCCGCGCTGGAATCCCTCAAGGCCGAACACGCTGCCGGTGGACACCCCACCGCGGTGAGCCTGCCCCAGGCAGACGGGACTCTCAAGCCGGTGGAGTTCAGTTTTTTTGCGCCTCAGCAGTACGGAGCGAACGCCAAGCTGACCGAGTATCCCTCCTACAGCGTTATGCTGGAGGATTATTACGCCACCAAGGACCGGGCCGAGCGCCTGCGCCAGAAGAGCCGGGAACTGTATAAGGCCGTGCACAATATGTACGAGCGTGCGGTGCGCAAGCAGGCCGCCCGCCGGGAGGAGCAGGCTCAGAGCCAGAAGGCCGATACCCTGCGCCTGTGCGGCGAACTGCTCCAGGCCAATCTGTGGGCCATCCATAAAGGGGACCGGGAGGTGACGGTGGAGAACTACTACACCGGCGAGCCCATGACCATCCGGCTGGACCCCCGTCTGGGCCCCAACGAAAACGCCCAGAAATACTTCAAGGATTACAAAAAGAAGCAGACCGCCGGTGCCATGCTCCAAAAGCTGCTGGCGGAAGGGGAGACCGAGATCGAATATCTGGCCACTGTCCTGTATGAGGTGGAGTCTGCCCCCGGGGAGCAGGCCCTCAATGAGATCCGGGCCGAGCTGAAGAGCCAGGGATATCTGAAATACTTCAAGCAGCGGGACAAGCGCCAGAAACCGGCAGATTTTCTGCGCTACCGCTCCAGCGACGGCTTTGAGATCCTGGTGGGCCGCAACAACACCCAGAATGATAAACTGACCCTGCATACCGCCCGGGGCAAGGACCTGTGGTTCCATGTACAAAAGGCCCCCGGCAGCCACACGGTGGTCATGAGCCGCGGGCAGGATATTCCCGACACCACCAGACAGGAAGCCGCCGAGCTGGCGGTACTCCATTCCAGCCAGAACGGCGGTGCCAAGGTGCCGGTGGATACCACCGAGGTGAAGAACATCTGGAAAGCCAACGGCGCCAAGCCGGGCATGGTTCTGTATGAGGTGTATACCACCGTGTATGTTACCCCGCGCCCCGGCCTGGAAGAACAGCTGCGGCAGAAGTGATCGGCCTCGCATACAAGTATGATACAACTGTAAAAAAGCGCGTTCTTTTCTCGATTTTTGTGGGAAAGGAGCGCGCTTTATGTTATACTGAGGGTAAGAAACCAAGGCTGCCCTGCGGCCCCTGGCAAGGCAGCCGGGAAAAGAGGAATGACCCATGCGTGCCCGCTTTGTCTGCCTGTCCCTGATCCTTGCCGCCGGGCTGCTGCTGTCGGCCTGTACCGGCCCCTCTCAGCCGGAATCTACCCCGGCACCGCCCACCGCCACGCCTGCACCCAGCCCCGCACCCGCCCCGGAGCCGACCCCGTCCTATGAGCCGGTGTCTCTGGATGACTGGCTGGCCAATATGCCGGAAAATGCCCCGAGCTTTTCCTATGCGCCGGGGAAACTGAATGTGGATGAGGATGTGAACTGGCCGGAAACGGTGCAACTGAAGATTTTTTACTGGCCCGGTACTCTGGAGGAAGCTGCCCAAACCTACAATGTTCCGTGGGAGACCTTCCAGGCGATGAACCCGGATCCGGAAAAAAGTGACTTTAGTGGTGGATACTATCTTCTTTGTCTGGATGAGGCCTATGTTCTGCCTGAAATCGAGATGGAGGATGTGACCATCGAAACGCCCTGGGTGGCCTTTACCCGTACCGAGACGGTAGATACCTATACGGTACCTGCTGCCCTGGATGAGCAGGCAGCCGCCGCCCTGGCAGCCTCGTACGATTTCCTGTATGAACACTATGGGATGCACATCGGCATTGACCCCAGCGAATACCAGGAAGAGGAAGGGTACTATATCTCCACCGAGGGGGCTCTGTATACCCATTATAGCGATCTGGAACAGTATCTGGGGAACATCTTCTCGGCGGACTGGTGCGGAAAGACGCTCAGCGGACCTCTGCCGACGGATGGCTCGTGGACTTTTGGAACCTATTACCAGGGCCCGGATGACTCCATCGTTTTCGGTATGAGTGACCGGGGCGGTAATATTTCCCACTGCGGTACCGTGTATACTCAGCCGGAACTGCAGCCGGACGGCAGCCTGTTGTTCTGGCAGCTTTCCCTGAATATCGAAAGCGAGGATTTCCAGGGATGGGGCCAGGATATTGTCTATACGCCTGATACTGCCTACATAAGCCCTGTACGCCTGGTTCCTACCGAAACCGGATGGCGGGTGGACGAGCTGAGCCTGCCTGCATGATATCTCTTATATAAGGAATAGGAGCGTGATCCCTGTATGCGCCGCAAACTGCTCTGCCTGACGGTTGCCACCGGCCTGCTGTTGTCCGCCTGCGCTGGACCGACATCTGCTTCAAATCCTTCCGCCACGGCGGAAGATGCCACTGCCGCTGGAACCTCCGCCGCACCGGCACCCACGGTCACGCCGGAACCGGGTCTGCCCTACGACGAGATCCGCACCGTCGAGGAGCTGGACGCCATTCCCTCCACCCCCGGTGAAGGTTACTTCACCATGTCCAGGAACGGTCTGTGGGGACTCATGCGCGCCGACGGCACCGAAGTGCTGCCGTGTCAGTCCACCGCGCCGGTTTCCCGCTGCGGGGCGGAAGATCACTGGATCTGCTTCCCGGATCCACCCATGGGCTGGGAGAAATTTGATGCTCTTTCCGCAGACCTCACCCAAGCGGGGGACGGCGCCCTTTGCCCCGGCCACGGCGGCCTGAGCGACATGTTCTTCTATGATCTGGATTCCCCGGGGCGGGATATCCACGCCCTGGACCCGAGCGCCCTGCGCTGGTACCAGGTGGGCACCCCTGGTGAGGTGCGTGAGATGGACGATACCCTGTGGGATACCTACGGCGATCTTCTGCCGGTCTTTTCTGCCCACGAAGAAGGGGAGGAGGGCGATCCCAAGTTCCCTGGCGATCCTGTCGACGATGAGGGAGTATTGTACTGGTATTTCTGCAAGGACGGTTCCGGGCTGTACATCACAGATGCGGTCCAGGCAGGCTGGTTCTTTGATGAAGAGTTGGCGCCGGTGCAGATCGGGGATGCCTGGACCTACATCGACCGAACCGGCCATCAGAAAACCGAAACGATTTATTCCGCCACCTGGGGTGCCCAGGGCGAGTACGACAACCCCGGGGACCCCAATGCACCCAAGTACGCCGCCTGCCTGCAAAACGGCTATGCCGCCGTCTGCCGGGATGGAAAATGGGGGCTGCTGGATTCTACCGGCACCGAGGTCATTCCCTGCGAACACCCCGGCGTTGCCTGGGAGGGCACGACCCTGTGGGTGAAGTCGGAGGACGGCTGGCACCGGGAGGAACTTCCGGCCTGAACTGTTGGCAAAACCGGGTAATGCCCGAACGTTCTTCCTATTATAATAAGGAGCGTGATTTCCGTGCGGAACAAATTGTTTTGCCTGCTCTTGACCGCGGCCTTTTTATCCGGATGCATGGAATCCCCGGCCGCCGGACCGGATGCTTCCCCCACACCATCGCCTGACGCCCCGGCAGAAACAGGAGAAACCGCGTCCGCTTCAGCGGAACCGTCGGCGGAATTCACCCTGTCCCTCTCGGAGGAGGCATATTCCTGGGATGCCATGCAGCCGGTGGGAATCTGGGGCAACATGCTCATGCGTTCCGAACCGGGATACTACACCGTTTGCAAGGACGGCCTATGGGGGCTTATCACCGCCGATGGTCAGGTGCTGTTGGACTGTGTCAATGAAAGACCCATTGATATCTGTGACAAAGGCGATTGGATCTGCGAAGCCCTGCAGACCTATACTACCGAAGAGCACCCCGACGCCATTGCTTTGCAGCAAGCCACCGGCAGGCCGCTTTGTTCTGCCCACGGCGTGCTCTATGGATGGTACTATTACGATGTGGATGCCAAAGAGGCCCGGAGGTACAGCGTTCTGGACGGTTCGTCCTTCAATGAGACGGTGGGAGCTGCCGATTGGTCTGCGTTCGGGGATTGGTTACCTGTTTATCCCGCCCGGATGAAGGATGAATATGACCTGGGCCCGGCGGAAGGAGGCTGGCTGTATGTCAATGCTGCCGGAGAACAGATACAGCCCCGCAATGCCGCCGGGGAGGAGCCGGATGCAGCAGGCTGGTTCTTTGAGGAATCCCTAGCCCCTGTCTCCTTCGACGGCCAGTGGGCGTATACGGACCGTCGGGGCAATCTGGTCACCGAAGCCGTCTATGAACCTGTCTGGCACAACGGGGGAGAGGGCAATCCTCCGGAATATGCCGCCAGCTTGCAAAACGGCTATGCCGCTGTCTGCCGGGAAGGTCAATGGGGACTGCTGGATTCTGCCGGCATTGAGGTCATCCCCTGTGAATACCCCGGCGTTGCCTGGGAAGGCACCGTCCTGTGGGTAAAAACCGAAGACGGCTGGCATCGGGCGGAGGTGCCCAACACATGACCCGGTAATGCCGGAAAGGTATGAGGAGAAAATCATGAAAAGAAGTTTGTGGATGTGCACGGCAGCCGTTTTGGCGGCCTTGTTGCTGGCAGCCTGTACCGGGACACCGGCTTCGGGAACTGCCGACGAATCAGCCACAGTCATCACGGCAGAAACGGCCCGCCCGGCTGTCACACCGGAAGCGGCGGCGCCTGCGGTGCAGCGGGAACAGGTGACTATCGAACGAAACCAGTCTGCCACCCTCTATGACGGCAGCTCCATGCCACAGCAGACTCTGCCGCTCTATTATAATGGAAGCTGGAAGGGGATGACCTGGGCGGAGGTGGCGGCCGAAACTGGATTTTCGGCGGAGGATCTGCGCATACTGAACCCGAATGTGACCGAGGACGCCCAGGGCAACTTGCAGAGCACCGGCATAGAACTACTTTTGTCCGAAGCCTGGCCTATCCCGCAGACGGAGGTCTGCCGGGTCACGGTGACCATGCCCGGTATGCCCGAGCCTTACGACAGCCGGACCTACCAGCTCCCGGATGCCCTGTCCGATGATGCCGCCCGGGCCCTGGCTCTGTGTTATTACCAGATGGAATCCAATGGCCAGGGCTTTACCACCGAAGCACTGCCGGATACCACCGACTATGTGAAGGTGACGTCCGGTGTCCGGTATGACACCTTCTCCCAGCTGAAAGCCTGGCTGGAAAGCGTCTATACCCCCGAAGAGGTCTCTGCCATGCTGGACGGGCAGGGGACAGACCCTTATTATAAGGAAGGCCCGGAGGATGCACTGTGGATGCAGGGCTATGCCTTCGACCATATCATCCCCCAGTCCGGCCAGACCTGTACGGAACCTCAGCAGCAAGCGGACGGGAGCCTGCGGTTTGCTGCTGTCTGTGTCTGCGTGACGGATGACGAGGGCATCCCCCTTGACGAAGGGCAGGGAAGGCTGTATTATGCTCCTGTGCATCTGGTGCCCACGGCCGAAGGCTGGCGTGTGGCGCAGGCGAAGGTGCCTTTCTGAACAGGAGGGCTTCTTCTTTCGGCAAAACGCAGAATTTTTTCAAAAAAAATTGGAAAAAGGCCGAAAAAACACTTGCAACACACGGAAACGTGTGATATACTACTTCATGGCTGCGAACGGTGTGTGATGAACATCCGTTCATCACGGCCGGCGATATGCGTTGATGCGGGAGGTTGCCGCACTTCTTGTGCCCAACAAGAGGATGCGGGTTTTTCCGCGGAGT
>CALWNO010000016.1 GCA_944382785.1 uncultured Gemmiger sp.
GAGTAGACGATGATGTCCTCTGGCGCAACATACTTCATGTAAACCTGATAGATGCGGGTGCTGTACTCCATGTAGTATGCCATGCGCGGCGGTGCGATGATAAAGTCAATGGCAAGGGACGGGTTCTCTTGCAGCTCGGAGAAGAGGTACGACGAGCCTTCCAACCTTCGGCCTGGTGCGTCATGCTGCCGTCCGGCATTTGCCTCCTTGACACGCTGCTTGACTTCAAACAGCCTTCCGCGCCCGGAGATACCGTAGCTCTTGAGAGAGGGTGTGACTGCAAGGCAGATGGTCTTGTCCGTCCGGCTCTCATCCGCAACGACGAGATTTGTGTCCAGCGGGTCTAAGTTTCTCTCGCGGCATTCCACCGAAGCATAAAAGCTTTTCAGGTCGATTGCAATATAGGTGCGCTGCTTCATGCTTCGGCTGCCTCCTTTCACTCGATTCGGTTTTGTCCGCTTTTCAGGTGTGCTTTGATGCTTTCGATTGTTTCAAGAACAGTCTGCTCGGTTGTATCAATCACATTTGCTTCGTATTTCCCTAAATTGCAGAACTGTTCCCACATGACTTCTACTAACTCGGTGTTAGTTTCCAAATCCAGCTTTGACCGTTCCACCGCCCGTCTTAGGGTTGTTTCTCTGGAAGCTCGGAGCACAATGTAATGCACCTCATATCCTTCGCGTGCAGCCCTCAGCCACGGCTCTAAAAACCACGGACCGACAATCCCATCTACATACACATCGTAGCCGCCCCGGACAAATCGTTTTGCAGTCTCCAAAAACGCTTCAATCACCACACCGTTTTGTGCGTTTGACTCCGGCAAATGTGGAGGGATTGCACCTTTTTTGAGATAGTGAAAGAAATCATCTGTCCTAATACAAACGGACTTCTCCATATCCGATTCCATAGCCGCTTTATCAGCCACAGTGCTTTTACCTGTCCCAGGCGACCCGGTTATAATAGTGATTCTTCCGTGTGTCATCTAATCAGCATCCTCTTGTTTCTGTTCATGTAATATTGCTTTTTTCTTTGTGCTCGCTTGCCTATCTTAAAAAGTCGCTACGATGCTCAATCCGGCGAAGATCATATCCGGTTTCCGCCAGATGCGCAATCTTCAAAGCGACAAGATTGATGTCTGTTCCCATTGCACGAGCTATCTGCTCAGATGTGTAGCCGTACCCGTAAATGTAGTCAAGCACTTCGTTCGTATCAAGCAGTATTTCGGCGGCGACAATGTTTGCCTCATACTCCGGCTTCGTGGTCATGTCGTACAGCATAAACTCTTTCAGGGCATTGTCTTTAGCAAGGCTTCTATGTAATTGATCGTGACCCAGCTCATGGGCGCAGACGATTCTCTGCATTTTCTCACTAAGATTGTCATTGATGATGATAAACCGGTTTCGCTTGATTACCCTGTACATTCCTTTTAGCGATGCAAGGTCTTTGCAAAACATGACCTCCACACCGATTTGCCGGGCAATGCAAAAAGGGTCTCTTGTCTCACAGCGTCTCACAAGATCACTTCCGATCTTTGAGAGGTTTCTGGCATCCATTATCCCACCTCCATTCGTGGGGCCATAATAGAACAAGGGACGTTCATCGATACGATGAACTCATTTCTGTGCCCCACCGTCGCGGTACTTTTTCGGCGTGTATTTCTTGTTCTTGGCTTTTGCGATCCAATAGGCATCGTTCAATGCTTTCATCGCGCCATCAAGCGCGTCTTCGCTCAAAGAACCACCAGCGAACATACCGGTTACTTCGGAGACCAGCTCGTCAATGTCCCGGGCCGCCTTCGAGCCGCCTTTTTCATGGGCAGCAACAACAAGCATTCCACTCTGTCCCAGAAGATACTCAGGGGTGGTATCTAAAACTTTTGCGATTCTCTCGACAATTTCATACTTCGTGGGCTTACGGGAACCCATCTCATAATTCTGAATTGTCCTCGTACTTACAGATACCTTTTCCGCAAGCTGTACCTGTGTGAGATTCGCTTCCAACCTTTTTTCCTTTAGCCTGTCCTTGAAGCTCATAAGGCACCTCTTTCTAAATTTTTCTGCGAACACGAACAGATGTTTCATGCTACCCGTTGACACGAAACAGATGTTCGTGCTATACTCTGTTCAACACGAACGCAACTTTCGTGTTCATGATAACACACGAACAGTTTGTGTGTCAATGCAATACGCAGGATTCCAGTCATTTCGAGAGTTATTCTTTGAACGGAGGTCGATTATGCTGAACACAAGATGCCGGAAGGCTTATGTCTCCGTAAATGTAGATATTGATGAGGAAGGGGATGTGCAGCCCTGCTACATTCGTTGGGATAATGGCTTAATTTATCAGATTGACCAAATACTCTACAAGTGTCGGGCCGCCTCGAAGAAAGTGGGCGGCGGAGGAATTCGCTACACGGTATTGATCAGAGGGAAAGAATCCTATCTCTTTCAGGAGGGTAGCAAGTGGTTTGTAGAAGCGAAGGTGAAGCGACCATGATCCTTTCCTATATTCAACTTGAAGAAATAGCTGCCGCCGTAGTCAAAGACTTTAACCATTTCTTTTTTGGGGATAAGCACGACCAGAACAGATATGTGCCGCAAGCGACACCCATTGATTCGTTGGCAAAGGAGTATCTCGGGTTGACGGTTCGCTTCATCCATCTGTCTGCTGATGGCAATCTTTGCGGCCTGACCTCCTATGTGGACACGGAGTATGTCATAGAGGAAATGGGAGTACAACGTACCATTTTACTGAAAAGGAATCAGGTGCTTTTGGATGATAGTTTCGTTCGTCCTGGCCAAGTGTATAAGCTCTGCGGAAAGCGGCGGTTTACTTTGGCACACGAATGCGCCCACCAAATTCTGTTCCAGATGGAGTCCGAGGAAGGAAAGCGTATCTGTGAGAGGAAATACTCTGCGCGAACCGCTTATTCGCTTCGTGATCTGAAAACCCGCGAGGATTGGAATGAGTGGCAGGCTAATGCACTGGGGGCAGCCATTCTGATGCCACCCGCTGAGATTGAGCGAGCTATGTGGATGTTCGCTCAATGCCGTAAACTCGTTAACTATGAGGGGAGGTTCTCTTACCCGGACAAGTTGGCGCTCAAGCTACTCTGTGATTCCCTTGGCGTATCAAAAGCCGCAGCTATCATTCGCCTACGGCAACTTGGCTACATGGAAGATCGCCCCTACGCAGAATTCATTGACCCGTTGGAGGTGTGGCCATGAGCAAAAACATTCGCATTACAGAACCATCTCCCGAGATGATGGGGAAAATCATTCAAGCACGAAAGGCCATCGCCGAACAAAAGCCGAGGTATATCAAATGCCCTTATTGCCAGCACAACTCCATTGTAGTGTATGAAGATACCAGAGGCCATGTCGAAACAAAATGCAAAAAATGTGGGAAAATTACTGTTTTTGATGTTCTGAACATGAGAAGAATCAGAGTCAAATTCTAATGGGAAAAATTAAAATCAAATAAGCATAGCTGAGCTGTGGAGCCGCCTGACAGGTGTAGTCATCCTAATGCCGCATGAGCAGAGTCGAAAGACTTTGCTTATCGGTATGGAATGAAACTAACACCGTCATGCGGCTCTTAATGTCTTGCCTTTCCGTTGGTCCACGCCAGCGGAAAGGACAAGACAATGAAAACGCCTGCCAATTTTGAGTACGACCTGTGGGTATCCGAGGACGGGAAATGCATGGTTCGCATAAAGCGTACCGGAGAAACCTGCGAGGTAAGCAGGGAGACCATGAGATTACTTCGCTGTGAGGAGAAAAGGCTTAGAAGGTCACAGACGGGGGTCCCTGTTTCAGGTTGCCATGAGGATGAGAAAAAGGCTCTTCTCTCTTTGGATTATGTGAGTGTGGAGGATGCAGAAGAAATGAGCCCAGCCTGGTTAGAAGATCACACAAGCATTGAGAACGATGTTGAGGTGCAAATTCTTGAACGGGAATTTCGGGCTTCTCTGACACTTGTCCAACGCGAAATATATGTTTCTTGCATTCTGAATGGCTTGAGCTATAAGGAGTTTGCCGCCAGAAAAGGCGTTACCTACCAAAGTGTTCAGCAGGCAATTCTGCTGATTCGCAAAAAGGCAAAAAAATTCTTCAAATAAATCTTGGAGGATACTTGTGTTTCAATACATTTCTGTCCGTTGTATTTTGAAGAAGCTAAATGCAGATTCATGGCATCTTGAAAATAGAATAGACAGCATTTTTGGTACATAACCCATGCATGAGCGAATCAGGCGCGCCGCCAAGAAGGACAAGCCAAGGAGGTGATGAACGGGCTGTCCTGAGCGATCAACGCAAGCCTGAAGCCCGGAGGTGGCACGTCGGGAGCGCGGTGACTGCATGGGGAATTAAAGATACTTCCTCACGGCCTCCTAAAGACTTGGGGGGAACCCTGCGGCGCACGAGTAAAACGACGCTGCGGAGTTATGACATCCGCGCCAGCGGAGACCAGGAATGTTCCCATCGTCAGGGGTGCGTGGCAAATGTGACGAAATATCTATTGCGTGATAATCTGTGGGCGCACTGGAGAGCTTTCCAGTGCGCCCATTGGTTTATACAAGAGGAGCTAACATTATGAAACATAACACAGACACAATCGCACTGAAACTGGTTCATATGATGTTTTGCAAGGGCCTGATCAACAGTGTCATATATTATCAGGTCTTGAACCGATACGCATAAAATGTCAAGCATATCAATAGGCGTATCCGTATCCTAAACAAATGTAGCCTTCCTCTTTATACTCAAAGCGGAAGGAGGAAATGGTATGGACGGTATGCAACAACTATACTTCGGGAATCTGGCCCTAGACCCCAACCGGCAGCGCCAGATCGTTTATTATGGTCGTGTTTCAACAGAGCATGAGGCGCAGTTAGAGGCGCTGGAAAAGCAAATGCAGTGGTATGAGGATCAGACCAGGTACCACCCGAACTGGACCGTTGTAGGTCGATACATAGATGAAGGTATTACGGGAACGCTGGCTAAAAAGCGCCCGGCTTTCATGCGGATGATTGAGGATGCAAAGCAGCGGAAATTTGATCTTATTGTTACCCGTGAGGTGTGCCGCTTTGCCCGCAATACTGTGGATACCTTGGTATTGACCCGAGAACTAAAAAACTATGGGGTTGAGGTTTACTTTGTGTCGGACAATATCTGGACATTGGACGGCGACGGTGAGCTTCGGCTCACAATCATGGCTACACTGGCCCAGGAGGAAAGCCGCAAAATATCAGAACGGGTCCGAGCTGGACAAGCTGTTAGTCGTGAGAATGGCGTCTTATATGGGAACGGCAATATCATCGGCTATGACCGCGTAGACGGGACCTATGTTATCAACCCCGAACAAGCCGCAACCATCCGAACAGTCTTTGAATTGTACGCCCAAGGTTTTGGTCAGAAGGAAATCGTGAATGAGCTGACGCGACGCGGCTGCAAGGACGGCAATGGTAATGTGAAATGGTCTTGTGTCAAAATCAGCCGGATACTTCGCAATGCCACCTATATGGGGTATGTTTGCTACAACAAGTCCAAGGTCAACAACTTTCTGGAAAAGAAGCGTATTAAAAATCTGGATGAAGATACCTTTGTTCTCAAGAAAGGTGATTTTGAGCCGATTGTTTCAGAAGCTCTTTGGAGGCGATGTGAGTGTATCCGAAAAAGCCGAATCCAGAAATATCAAATGCCTTCCGGTGAGGAACGGCGGCGAGGCACGAGGATTCCACAACACCTGTGGGTTAAAAAGCTCCGGTGCCGCTGCGGTTCGGGATATAACCGCTTCAAATGGAGAGTTCTTCAAGATGGTACGCCAATCTATGGATACCAATGTAATTACCGCACACAAAGTCCCGCCAAGAGCTTTGTGGAGAAAAACCATCTCACCGGTCAAAAGAGTTGCGATGCCATTTCCATTTGCGAGTGGAAGTTGGACCTGATGGCCAAGCGAATTTTTGAGCAACTCTGGGGAGATCAGAGAGAGGCAGTTCTGAAAGCCTGTCAGATGGTCGAATCCTGCATGGCAGCTGTGGCTATGCAATCTGATGCTGGCAATGCAGAACTTCAGCGAAAAGCTAACAAGTTGGAGCAGCGGATTTTGAACCTGGGGCAGATGCGCGCAGACGGTGAACTGACAAAAGAGCAGTTTCACAAGCTGTATAGTCAAGCTACAAAAGAGCTGGAGGCGCTCCAAAGTAAAATGGGCGGCCAGTCAAATGAGCCGGAAAGTGCAAGCAGGTTTGACCTGGATAAAATCAAGAAGGGTCTGTCCCAAATGGTAGACATCTCCACACCGAGAATTTCAGAAGCGCTGATCGAGGAATTTGTGGAAGTGATTACTCCCGTTAAAAACCATCATTACCGTTGGAAGCTGAACTTTGGTGAATCCAAAACGCCTCAGGAGCGGAGTAATCTTCTGGAACCCGAAAATCCTCCGGTGCTGGCCTTCACGATAGACTTTGAGACTGCCCGCAAATTCCGATACGCAAACGGCCTGCCGACTCAGTTCCGCAAGCGAGATTGGAATGACTTAACCGTTGAAGTGTATCTGTAATTCAAATAAATGGGTATAAAACAAAAACAAGCGCACCGCCATAGACGGTGCGCTTGTTGATTCAAATGTGGTTTTTCGTCGCTGTTATGCGATTACTTCTCCATCGCACGGGGTGCTTTAATAGCAGCCTGGGCAGCAGCCAGACGAGCGATAGGCACACGGTAGGGAGAGCAGCTGACGTAGTCCAGGCCCACATTGTGGCAGAACTCAACGCTGCTGGGGTCGCCGCCGTGCTCGCCGCAGATGCCGAGGCCCAGGTTCGGGTTGGTCTCACGGCCGTCATGGGCGGCCATCTTGATCAGCTTGCCGACGCCGACCTGGTCGAGATGCTGGAACGGATCGCTCTCGTAGATCTTGTTGTCGTAGTAAGCGGTCAGGAACTTGGCAGCGTCGTCACGGCTGAAGCCGAAGGTCATCTGGGTCAGGTCGTTGGTGCCGAAGCTGAAGAAGTCAGCTTCCTTGGCAATCTGGCCGGCGGTCAGGGCAGCACGCGGAATTTCGATCATGGTGCCGACCTGATACTTCATGTCAACACCGGCCTCGGCGATCAGCTTGTCGGCGGTCTTGACGACGACGTCCTTGACGTACTTCAGTTCCTTGACTTCGCCCACCAGAGGAATCATGATGTGCGGGGTGATCATCTTGCCGGTCTCAGCAGAAACCTTCAGAGCGGCCTTGATGACGGCGTTGGTCTGCATCTCGGCAATTTCGGGGTAGGTGACGCACAGACGGCAGCCACGGTGACCCATCATGGGGTTGAACTCGTGCAGGCTGACAACCACGTTGTTCAGCTCTTCGGTGGTCATGCCCATATCCTTGGCCAGAGCCTCGATCTCTTCGGGCTTGGTGGGCAGGAACTCATGCAGAGGCGGGTCCAGATAACGGATGGTCATCGGACGGTCGCCCATGATGCGGTACATAGCGGTGAAGTCAGCTTCCTGGTACGGCTCAACCTTGGCCAGAGCAACCTTGCGCTCTTCCACGGTGCGGGCGCAGATCATCTCACGGACAGCCTTGATGCGGTCCTCGGCGAAGAACATATGCTCGGTACGGCACAGGCCGATGCCTTCAGCGCCCATATCCACAGCGTTCTGAGCGTCGCGCGGGTTGTCGGCGTTGGTCAGGACCTTCATCTGACGGGCGGCGTCAGCCCAGGCCATGAAGCGCTGGAAGTTGGCGTTCTCGGTGGAAGCCACGGTAGCGATCTGACCTTCGTAGATGTTGCCGGTGGAGCCGTCGATGCTCATCCAGTCGCCTTCATGGAAGACATGATCGTTGATGCTGATGGTCTTGGCGTCATAGTCGATGGCAACCTTGTTGTCGTTGCCGCAGCCGGAGACACAGCAGGTGCCCATGCCACGGGCCACAACGGCGGCGTGGCTGGTCATGCCGCCGCGGACGGTCAGGATGCCCTGAGAAACCTGCATGCCGACGATGTCTTCGGGGCTGGTTTCCAGACGGACCAGGACAACGCGCTTCCATTCGGGGTCCTTGACCTTCTCTTCGGCGTCTTCAGCGCTGAAGACCACACGGCCGCAGGCAGATCCCGGAGAAGCGGCCAGACCCTTGCCGATAGCCTCGGCAGCCTTCAAGGCGGCAGCGTCAAACTGGGGATGCAGCAGGGTATCCAGCTGCTTGGGCTCCACGCGCAGCACAGCGGTGCGCTGATCGATCACGCCCTCGTCCACCAGGTCGCAGGCAATCTGCAGAGCAGCCTGGGCGGTACGCTTGCCGTTACGGGTCTGCAGCATGAACAGCTTACCATCTTCGATGGTGAACTCCATGTCCTGCATATCCTTGTAGTAGTTTTCCAGGCGGGTGGCGATCTCCACGAACTGGTCGTAGACCTCGGGCATCTCCTCATGCAGCTTGCTGATGGGGGAGGGGGTACGGATACCGGCCACGACGTCTTCGCCCTGGGCGTTGATCAGGTATTCGCCCATCAGCTTCTTCTCGCCGGTGGCGGGGTTACGGGTGAACGCAACGCCGGTGCCGGAACGCATGCCGGAGTTGCCGAACGCCATCTGCTGAACGTTGACGGCGGTGCCCCATTCGTAGGGGATCTCGTTCATCTTACGATAAACGTTGGCGCGGGGGTTGTCCCAGGAACGGAAGACGGCCTTGACGGCGCCGATCAGCTGTTCCTTCGGGTCCTGCGGGAATTCGCTGCCCTGCTTTTCCAGGTAGATGGCCTTGAACTCCTTGACCAGTTCCTTCAGGTCGTCGGCGGTCAGGTCCACGTCCTGGGTCACGCCCTTCTTTTCCTTCATGGCGTCGATGCGCTCTTCGAAGAAGCTCTTGCCCAGTTCCATGACCACGTCGGAGTACATCTGGATGAAACGGCGATAGCAGTCATAGGCGAAACGGGGGTTGTCGGTCTTCTTGGCCAGACCTTCCACAGCCTGATCGTTCAGGCCCAGGTTCAGGATGGTATCCATCATGCCGGGCATGGACATACGGGCGCCGGAACGGACGGAAACCAGCAGGGGGTTCTCGATGTCGCCGAACTTCTTGCCGGTCTGCTCTTCCAGAATGCCCATGTACTTGAAGATGTCGGCGCGGATCTCTTCATTGATCTCGCGATTATCGGCATAATACTGGGTGCAGGCTTCGGTGGTGATGGTGAAGCCCTGGGGAACCGGCATGCCGGCATGGGTCATCTCGGCCAGGCCGGCGCCCTTGCCACCCAGAATGTTCTTCATGGTGGTCTGGTCGCCGCCGAAGGCGTCATGACCTTCTTTGAACAGGTAAAGGAACTTCTTGCTCATATCTTACCTCCATATGTACTACGGTTTCTTCCCGGCGCGTACGCATGGTACACGCCTGCAAAGTCATGGACTGATTGCAAAGTCCATTATAACAGACCCAACTCCGAATTACCAGTGGATTGTTAAAAAAATGCGCAATGCTTTGACTGAAAAAGTGACGAATTTTTTGCGCATTTATCTTGCAATCTGCCCAAAAATGAGGTAAATTATAATGGGCGGGAAGTTCGAAAAAGTTTCCCCCATGACCGTTTTGACACCAAAATGTGCATTGCGGTCTTACTTTCCATTTTCCGTGGCGTCTGGTATAATGAAAGCCGCGGGGTATTGTGCTGCCGTCATGCCGCCTGTGCGGCTTCGCCCGTATCTGCCTGTATGGCCGACACATATAAGGAGGGCCTTTACTATGGCTACTGCAAGAGAAAACTATCTGGCCGCCAAGCAGCGGTTTGCCGAAACCTTCCAGAAACACCTGGAGAACGGCGTCGAGTTTATCAGCGACGACGTATATATTGACCCGGAGGTCGTGATTGCTCCGGGGGTCACCATTTTGCCCGGCTGCATCCTGCGGGGCAATACGGTCATTGAAGCGGGCTGCGTCATCGGTCCCAACACTTTGCTGGAAAACACCACGGTGGGACAGAACTCCACCGTCAACGCCAGCCAGTGCTATGACAGCACTTTGGGCCCCAACAACAAGATCGGTCCCTTCACCCATGTGCGCACCGGCACCAAGACCGGGGAGGGCGTGCATCTGGGGGCTTATGTGGAAACCAAGAACGCCGATTTTGCCGAGGGCAATACCGTCAGCCACCTGACCTATATCGGCGACGCCACCGTGGGTAAGTACTGCAACTTCGGCTGCGGCACCGTGACCTGCAACTACGATGGGGAGGGCAAGTTCCACACCACCATCGGGGATTATTGCTTCATCGGCTGCAACACCAACCTGGTGGCGCCGGTGACGGTGGGGGACCATGCCTTTACGGCGGCGGGCTCCACCATCGGCAAGGATGTGCCGGAAGGGGCCCTGGGCATCGAGCGCGCCCGGCAGGCAAACGTGCCTTCCTGGGGTGAGAAAAAGCTGCAGGCCTATATCGCCAAAAAGAAGAAGCTGGAGGCCGAAAAGAAGGGGTGATCCGCTATGAGATCCTTCCTGACGGACCTGCTGGCGTGGACCGAACTGCTGGCCACATTTGACGTTGCCTGTTTTGCCGCGGTGTCGGAGTCACTGCGGCGCGCCGGTATTCCGTTCCGCACCCGGACAACCGTCTTCGGTCACGGTACCCGGCGGGGCGGGACACTTTCCGCCCTGGGCGAAAAGCCGGAATACAGTACCCAGTACCGCATTCTGGTGAAAAAAGCGGACCTGTCCGCCGCCCGGAATGTGCAGCGGAACAGCCGTGTGGGCGACTGACCCGGGAGCAGAGAGCCCCCGAATTCCGTTTATATGATAGGAGACTACCGCACTGTATGTCGTTTTTCAGCAACACTTCCGGGGCAGACTGGCTGATTGCCGGTCTGGGCAACCCGGAATCCAAATATGAAGGCACCCGTCACAACGCAGGCTTTGCCGCACTGGACTACCTGGCATCCCAGTGGAAATGTGATATTGCCAAATCCAAATGGCAGGGCCTGTATGGCGTGACCACGGTGGGCAACCACAAGGTCATGCTGCTCAAACCCCTGACTTATATGAATCTGAGCGGCCAGAGTATTGCCCCGGCGGCCCAGTTCTACAAGATTCCCCACGATCATGTCATCGTTCTGTGCGATGATATTGCCCAGGAACCCGGCCATCTGCGCATCCGCGCCAAAGGGTCTGCCGGGGGACACAACGGTCTCAAGAGCATTATCCAGAGTCTGGGCGGGGAAGACTTTGCCCGGATTCGCATCGGCGTGGGGGCCAAGCCCCACCCTGACTACGACCTGGCCGCCTGGGTGCTGGGCAAGTTCCCTCCCGATGCCGCCAAGGCCATGACCGACCGTTACCCTGATATTGAAACTGCCTGCCGCCTGATCATGGACGGCAAGCTGGGCGAAGCCCAAAACCGCTGCAACCGCTGACCGGCGGACAGTGGCGCTCCCTCCCTGTATATGGCACCGCTGTCAGCCGACAAACTGCCGAACCGAAAAGGAGGAGCCATGATGAAACAAAGAATCCTGTCCCTGACCCTGGCCGGCGCCATGCTGGCCGGGCTGTTTGCGTGTGCCCCGGCGCAGAGCCAGACCGCCGGCGGCACGGACGCCGACAGCACCCAGACCCAGCAGACCACCCCGGCGGCAGCAACGGCAATTTCGCTGCTGGATGGTCTTCCGGTCCTGTACGATACCAGCCTGACCCCGGCTGTGCCGACGTTTACGGTGGAACCGGATCTTTCCAATGTGATCAATGCGGACACCACCGACTTCTGGAGCGACGAGGCCCGTCAGAAACTGGCGGAAAACGGTTTTCTGGTCTCTTCCGGCGGCTGGGAATTCTATGAACAGTATGAAAGCAACCGGTATGCCTATACCCCCAACTTCGTCACCACGGATGCACTGCTGCACACCTATCATCTGTATTTTGTGTATCTGCAGAGCAAGGTGGAGAAAAAACAGCTCAGCCCGGCGCTGCTCTCCCTGAGCACCACCATGCAGCAGCAGAGCCAGGCCCAGTACGAGGCTTTGCAGGGTACCGCCTGGGAGCAGGCGGCTCTGCGCAATCTGGCCTTCTTCAGCGTGGGAGTCTCGCTCCTGCAGCCGGATGCTGCGGTGCCCTCGGCCGTGGCCGATCTGGTGAGTCAGGAGCTGGCTTTGATCCAGGCGGGGGAGGGGATTGCGCCTTCTCCGGTGATGAACCTTGACCAGGTGAATTCCCCCGATGCCCTGCAGGAGGACTACACCCAGTATATTCCCCGCAGTTACTACGCCGGGGATGAGGTTCTGGAACCCTATTTCCGTGCCATGATGTGGTATGGGCGGATGACCTTCCGGGCTTCGGACGAGGACCAGACCCGCAGCGCTGCCCTGATGACCCTGGCCCTGCGGGATGAAGCCGCCCGGGAAGCCTGGGAGCGCATCTATGCGGTGACCTCCTTCTTCACGGGTACCAGCGACGATGCCACCTGCCTGGATTATGATCCGCTGCTGACCGCTGCCTATGGAGAGAACGCAACGGTTGCGGACATGCCGGACAAGGACAAGGCGTTTGAGGAGTTTGCCACGTCCCTGCAGACCCTGACCCCGGCGGCCATCAATTCCATGCCCATTTATGATGACCAGGACAAGGATACGGCCACCGCCGGCCTGCGGTTCATGGGGCAGCGGTTCACCCTGGATGCCGCTGTGTTCCAGCAGCTGATCTATGACAATGTTTCGCCCAAGACGGACGGCACCCAGCGGATGCTGCCCGATGCCCTGGATCTGCCGGCGGCCCTCGGTTCGGACACGGCGCTGAATCTGCTGACCGAACAGGGAGAGGCAGAGTACCCCAACTATTCCGAAAACATGCAGGCTCTGCGCACCACCCTGACCCAGGCCCCGGAGCAGGCCTGGTCGTCCAGCCTCTATGCCGCCTGGCTGGACGCGCTGCGTCCCCTGACCCAGGCCAAGGGCGAAGGCTGGCCCCAGTACATGCAGTCCGACGCATGGGCCCGCAAGGACCTGTCCACCATGCTGGGCAGCTGGACCGAACTCAAGCACGACTCCGCCCTGTACGCCAAGCAGGTTTACGCCGAGATGGGCGGCGGAGGCATTGAAGAGAAGGACGACCGCGGCTGGGTGGAAGCCGAGCCGGCGGTGTTCGGCAAACTGTCCGCCCTGTCTCAGGCCACCGCCGACGGACTGAACGGTCTGGGCCTGCTGGAGGAAAGCGACGGAGAAAACCTGGGCATTCTGGCGGAACTCTGCCGTCAGCTCATGGTTATTGCGGAAAAAGAACTGAAAAATGAACTGCCCACGGATGACGAGTTTGAACTCATCCGGAGCATCGGCGGCCAGCTGGAACATTTCTGGACCGAAACGGTCTATGATGAGGAAGCCGGTCTGTATACGCCCCAGCAGGCGCCCGCCGCCCTGGTGGCGGATGTGGCCACCGACCCCAATGGCACGGTACGTCAGGTGGGCACCGACGTGAACACCATCTATGTGATCGTGAATGTGGACGGTTCCCTGCGCATTGCCAGCGGCAGCGTGTTCGGCTTCTACCAGTTCGACCAGCCCATGAGCGAACGCATGACCGACCAGCAGTGGTGGGCCGAGCTGGGCCTGAGCCCGGATGAAAGCGGAAACTGGAACCTGAATGACCTTCCCCAGTATCCGTCCTGGATCAACTATACTTTGGAGAACGTATACCAGTGAGGGAGCACCGTAAGATCCGCCGTTTTGTTCCGGCGCTTTACTGGCTGGCGGTCTGCGTCCTGTGCCTGGCACTGCTATGGTACCGGGGGGCCTTCCTGGCGCCCGGGCAGGCAAAAAGCGGTCAATGGGGCACACTGGAACTGACCTTGTCCCCGGCGGGGCGATTTATCGCCGCTGTCCCGGGGCAGCAGGGCGCTGCGTTTGCCTCTGAACCCGGCTGGCGGGTGCAGGACTTCCTGGTGGGAGATCTGGACCAGGATGCCGAGGCAGAACTGCTTTTGCTGGTCTGGCGCCGGGGCCATTACGGCCCCAGCCATCCCTTCTGGGTCAGCCGGAATGACTATGCCTATTCTCAGCACATTTTTATCTACAAACAGGAGCAGGGCACCGTACAGCCGGTGTGGATGTCCAGCAGCCTGAACCCCCGTGTCCGGTCCTGGTCCATGACCGGGGAGGGCAATCTGCAGATCCTCACCCCGGCAGGGGAAGATACCCTGTGGGGGTGGGGGTCCTGGGGGATCGAACGCCTGGACGCCCCTCTGCTGCCCCTGGTGTAATGACCTGCCGTCATGGTTTCTGACAACACGATTGGATTATACCCTATGTTTTACGAACTTTTCCAACAGACACAGGAACACAAAAAACTTATCGGAGCGCTGTCCGGCAAAGGAGCCAGCGCTCTTTTCGGGTTGCCTTCCGCCGGGCGGGCCCAGGTGTACGCGGCTCTTTCCCGGGAACTGGGACGGCCGCTGTGCATCGTTACCCCCGGGGAGGCCGAAGCCACCCGCTTTGCCGCCGACCTGAACACTCTGAGCATTCCCGCCGCCGTTTTTCCGGCCCGGGACTATGTGCTGCGCCCCATTGAGGGGACTGCCCGGGAATATGAATACCGCCGTCTGGCTGTGCTGGGAGATCTGGTGGGCGGGCGGCTGCAGGCCGTCTGTGTGCCCATCGAAGGCCTGACCCAGTTCACCACCCCCAGGGAGGATTTCTGCCGCAACACCCGCACGTTGCATCCCGGAGATTCCGTTCCCCGGGAGGAACTCAACGCCATGCTGCTGGACGCGGGTTATGTGCGCCGGGACCGTGTAGAAGGCCCGGGCCAGTTCTCCATCCGTGGCGATATCCTGGACCTGTACGCCCCCGAAATGAAATCCCCTGTGCGTGTGGAATTCTGGGGGGACGAGATCGACACCATGCATACCTTCGACCTGTCCACCCAGCGCCGGGAGGAGAGCGTGGAAAAAATCTATCTCAGCCCGGCCCGGGAGGTGCTTTTCGGCGCGCCCGCCCAGGCGGCTGAGGCCCTGCGTGCCTACTGGAAGCGCCAGCGGGGCAAAAAGCGCACTGCCATGGAGCAGGTCATGGCGCCTGACCTGGCCCAGCTGGATGCAGGCATCCTGCCGGTGTCCATGGACAAGTATCTGAATGTGCGGTATCCCCAGCCGGCCACCTTGCTGGACTATTTTGACGACCCGCTGCTCTGCGTGGAAGAACCTGCCTCGGTGCGGGAGGCCGAGCGGGCTGCCAATTATCGCCGGGGAGAGGAACTCTCCGCCCTGTTTGAGGACGGTGTCCTCTGCGCCGGGCTGGACCATCTGTACGCCGACGCGGGCTGGCTGTGGACCCAGACCGGCCGTTGCCGCACCCTGCTGGCCGAAAACTTTGCCCGCAGCATCCCGGACCAGCCCCTGAAAGAGATCATCAATGCCCCCGCCCACAACCTGCCTTCCTGGAACGGGGAAGTGGCGGCCCTGTGGGAGGAACTGGAACCCCTGCGCGGCCGGGGCTTTGCGGTCACTGTGCTGGCGGGCACCGCCCGCGCTGCGGCAGGTCTGGCCCAGGACCTGCGGGGCAGGGGATGTTCCGTTTCCACCGACCCGGACACCCCGGCGGCTCCCGGCCTGGTGCAGGTGCTGCCCGGCCAGCTTTCCGCCGGGTGTGAGCTGCCCTTTGCCAAATTCGCGCTGCTTACCGCCCGCGCCTTTGGCCAGAGCGGCACCGCCAAACGCAAGGTCCGGCGGAACAAAGATGCTCTGGACAGCCTCACCGACATCACCCCCGGAGATCTGGTGGTGCACCAGAACCATGGTATCGGCCGCTATGCGGGCATCCGCCGCATGGAGGTGCAAGGGGTCATCAAGGACTACCTGCGCATTGAGTACGCCAAGGGGGACGCCCTTTACGTGCCGGTCACCCAGTTGGACCTGCTCTCCCGGTACACCGCCCCCGGCGATGCCGAAAACGTCAAGCTCAACCGCCTGGGTGGAGCCGAGTGGGCCAAGACCCGCAAAAAGGTCCGTGCCGCCACCGAGGCCATGGCCAAGGAGCTCATCGAACTGTATGCCCGGCGCAAGCAGGCTCATGGCTATGCCTTCCCCCAGGATGATACCTGGCAGGGGGACTTCGAGCAGCGCTTCGCGTATGATGAAACCCCGGACCAGCTGACCAGCACCGCCGAGATCAAACACGATATGGAACAGCCCTGGCCCATGGACCGGCTGCTCTGCGGCGACGTGGGGGTAGGCAAGACCGAGGTGGCCCTGCGCGCCGCCTTCAAGTGTGTCATGGGGGGCAAGCAGTGCGCCATTCTGGCCCCCACCACCATCCTGGCCTGGCAGCATTTCAACACCGCCATGGCCCGCATGGAGGCATTTCCCATCCGTATCGGGCTGCTCTCCCGCTACCGCAGCGCCCGGGAGCAGAAGGAGACCCTGCGCGGGCTCAAGGATGGCACCGTGGACATCGTGGTGGGCACCCACCGCCTTCTGTCCGACGATGTGAAATTCAAGGACCTGGGCCTGCTGATCATCGACGAGGAACAGCGCTTCGGGGTCAAGCATAAAGAAAAACTGAAAGAAAACTTTGTGGGGGTGGATGTGCTCACCCTGTCCGCCACCCCCATTCCCCGTACGCTGAACATGGCCCTGTCCGGTATCCGGGATATGTCCACCATTGAGCAGCCGCCCATCGAGCGCCAGCCGGTGGAGACCTATGTGCTGGAATATGATGAAGGCATCATCGCGGAGGCCATCCGCAAGGAACTGGCCCGGGGCGGACAGGTCTACTACCTGCACAACCGGGTGGACGACATCGAACAATGCGCTGCCCGGGTGGGCAAGATGGCCCCCGGGGCCCGCATCGGCATCGCCCACGGCAAGATGACCGAGGAACAGATCTCGGTGGTGTGGCGTCAGCTGCTGGACAACGAGATTGACATTCTGGTCTGCACCACCCTCATCGAAACCGGCGTGGACGTGCGCAACTGCAATACCCTGGTCATTGAAAATGCCGACCGGATGGGGCTGTCCCAGCTGTACCAGATCCGTGGCCGGGTGGGGCGTTCCTCCCGCAAGGCGTATGCCTACTTTACCTTCCGGCGGGACGCGGTGCTCACCGAAATTGCCGCCAAGCGGCTTTCGGCTATCCGGGAATTCACCGCCTTCGGGTCCGGGTTCCGCATCGCCATGCGGGACCTGCAGATCCGCGGCGCCGGCAGCCTGCTGGGCCACAGCCAGCACGGCCACATGGAGGCCGTGGGCTATGAGCTGTATGTGAAGATGCTCAACCAGGCTATTGCCGCCGCCAAGGGCCGCCCCCTGGAACCGGACAAGAGCGACTGCCTGGTGGATGTGACCGCCGACGCCTACCTGCCCGAAAACTATATCCCCGACGCGGCAGGCCGCATCGAAGCGTACAAGCGGATCGCTGCCATTGAGAGTGCCGAGGGCGCCGAGGATGTGCTGGACGAACTCATCGACCGTTACGGCGACCCGCCCAAGTGTGTGCAGAGCCTGGTGGATGTGTCCCTGGTGCGGGTCACCGCTGCCCGGGCCGGCATTGTGGAGATCGTGCAGAAGGGGGACAACCTGATCCTCTACTCCGACGTGGTGGGGCCCGCTCAGCTGGGGGCGCTCATGGACGCTATGCCTCATCGGGTGCTGTACAGCGCCGTGGGACGGCCGTATATCAGCCTGCATCTGCTCAAAGGGGAAGACCCCCTGGTCATCCTGCGGGACGGGGTGGCCCTGCTGCCCGGCGCCAACCCCAAGGGCTGAATATGCCTTTTTTGTGAAAGGTAGGCGCTCTGTGGTCCCTTTTGCTTGCAAAGAACCCCAAAAAGCGGTATAATCACTTCATATATGCGCTGCGGAGCGCAAGCGAAAGGTATAAAGGAGCGTTAATCTCAATGAAGTCCTTACATGCAAGATTTCTCAGCCTGGGTCTGGCCCTGGCCATGCTGCTGGGTGTGACCGGCTGCACCATCAGCACCCCTGCCACGGTGGGGTCCATCGGCGGGGTGGAAATTCCCGCCGGCATCTATCTGTTGGCCCAGTACAATGCCTACCAGACTGTATCCAGCCTGGCCGATCTGGCAACCGGTGAGACGGCCGACGATGTGAAGGCGGTTCTGAAAGCCCAGTGCACCGGTACCATCGGGGATGAGGAAGTCACCACCGACGGTGCCGACTACATCCAGCGGCTGACCCTGCGCAGTCTGCAGTATTACGCGGCAGTGGAAACCAAGTTCGCCGAATTGGGCGCCACTCTGGAAGATGCCGCTACCTCCGAAGCTGCGGATACTGCCGCATCCATGTGGGAATCCGACGGGGATGTGTACACGGCCAACGGTATCAGCCAGGCTACCCTGGAGCAGTACCAGCTGAACAGCGCCAAGGCGGATGCCTGCCTGGAGCTGATCTACGGCGAAAACGGCCAGACCCCGGTCACCGATGATGAGTATCTGGCGTTCCTGAACGACGAATGCCGGTATGTGGATGTGGTGCAGCTGCCGCTGTTTGACTCTGCCTCCTATGCCTTTGCGGATGAGGACCAGAGCGCCCAGATCCAGTCTCTGGCCGAAGAGTGCGCCGCCACCCTGAACAGCTGGGCCACTGCGGAGCAGGGCCGCACCGAGCGCTTCACCTCCATGTATGAAGCTGCTGAACAGTATGTGCCCCAGGCCATGGAAGCCCTGGGGGCCACGCCGGAATCCGGCATGGGAGCTTACTATGTGGGCAGCCAGCTGCTCACCCCGGACACTCTGAGCAGCTACGGCACCACCCTCACCGACGCCCTGGATGCGGCGGGCAAGGGCGTGTGGACCACCGTCAACCTGGGCATGAGCATCGGCGTCATGTGTGATGTGAACCCGCTGGATGCCGACACCCTGGAAAACTTCAAGACCAATTACGACCTGCTCACAGTCCTCAAGGGCGATGAACTGGAGGATCAGTTCTATGCCGACGGTGCAGCCATGGAGCAGAACCTGGATTCTTCGGCCATGAACACCTACAAGGCATCCAAAATCAAGACAACCGCATAAAACAGCGGGGCACGCGCGAGCCAAAGCGCGCGCCCCGTTTTTTGTTTTTTACAAAAGAGTTGTTCTCAATTGCAGGAAGATAAAACAAAAGGAGGGACCCTGAATGACCAACTGGAAACTGCGCGTGGCAAGCCTGATGCTGGCTGCTGCCGTTTTTTGTGCGGCCCCGGCCCCGATACTGGCAGCTTCGGACGAGAGCGAAAAGGGCGGCTGGTTCCAGACACTGCTGGATGTTCCCGTGCTGGGGGACCTGGTGCGCTTTTTCACCGGGGAGGAAAAAGAGACGGATGCCGCTGAACAGGCCACCCATGAGACTGCTACGCAGGAGACCGCGACTCCGGAAAACGCCAATCCTTTACAGGTCACTCCGGAAACGGCCTGGACCGCCGTGGATACCCCCTGGATGCAGGGGAGCGTGCAGGCTGGTGTGGCCTATCCGCTGAACGGGGCACAGACCCTGTCGGAGGAACCGCAGGCGGAAAGCACCCTGGCGGTACAGCAGTGGGCCAGTGTGGATCTGGCGGCGGGTACCACCCTGGACCCCGCCTGCCGGGAGGAAACCAACTTCGGCGACCTGGCGGCGGATGCCGCCGCCAACGCGGCTGCTGCCTGGCTGTGGCAGCAGAGCGACCAAGAGGGGACCGCCCTGCGGGGAATGCCGGTGGTGGCCCTCATTGATGGCGCCAGCCTGACCAAGAACGCGGCAGCCGGTTCCACCCTGACCGAGACTGCTGCCTGTGTGGACCAGACTACCGCCCTGGCCATGGTACAGGTCACCCCTAAAAAGCTGTATGAGATCCTGACCCTGGGCCTGCAGGATATGCACGAAAGCACCGGGGACAATTACGGCGGCTTCTGGCAGGTCAGCGGCATGCGGGGCGAATATCAGACCAGCGATGATGAAGCCCGCTTTGTGGCGGTCTGGCTCTCGGATGCCCAGGAGGCGGAGGGAATCCGCCTGGACGGTCAGGATGAGACGGGGACTCTGCTGCTGGTTCTGCCTGCCGATCTGCTGGATCGCTGCGGTGTGAACGCAGATGCGGGTTACACCAACTATCTGGCCGATGCTTCCCTGACTCTGGCCGGTGCCATCACCGCCCTGCCCCAGAACGTGAATGCCGAGACCCTGACGGCCATTCTCAGCCGGGGCGGCAGCGCGGGGCGGCTGTTGCCGGTCAGTGCCGGGACCTATGATGGAGTGGTGCAGCTGGGAGCAGCCTACGCCAACAAGCAGATCAGTTTCTTGCTGGATGGGGTGGCCCGTACCGCCGTCACCGATGCCCAGGGGAATCTGACCATTACAGGACTGACAGCCGGTTCCCATACCTTCAGTATGGCGGCAGGGGAGCCCGCCTACTACCTGAGCAACCTGACCTTCGTGGGCACGTCGGACGCCGGTTCCACCGTCGTAACCATAGCCAGCGTTCCCGCGGCCTGTGTGCAGGATGCCCCGGCGGCGCCCACGGCCGCGCCGACGCCCACGCCCCAGGTGGTCACGGTGACCAGCCCGGATGACCCGGCCCCCACCCCGGTGCCCACCCCCACGGCAGTGCCGGCAACCCCCACCCCGGCCCCCACGGCCCGGGCTACGGCCGCCCCGGTGCAGGACCCCACCGCGGGCCTGCTGGACACCACCCCGGCCCCCACCCTGGAACCAACCCCCACCCCCAGCCCTACGCCGGAACCCACGCCTGATCCCGAAACCCTGGAAAAGCAGGAGGAACTGCGCCAGACCAGCAGCATGCTGCCCCTGTATATCGGCATTGGTGTGGTGGTGATCGGCGGTGTGACCGCAGCCATTCTGATCCTGCGCAGCCGTGCACAGGACGGGGGCCGTACTTATCGCCGCCGCAGAAAGTAAAATCCGAAATGAAACCCAAAGAGACAGAGAGGACCCTATGACCCAAAAACGCCTGAAACACATCTTCCTTGAAACGCTGGGCTGCTTTATCTCGGCCCTGGGCATGTACAGCTTTGCGGTGGCCGCCCAGGTCCCCATCACCGGTGTAGCCGGTATCGGCGCCATCCTGTACCACCTGTTCGGTCTGCCCATCGGTATTTCCAACATCCTGCTGAACATCCCTATTGTGCTGTTCTGCTATAAACTGCTGGGACGGGACTTCTTCCTGCGCAGTGTCTGGTGTATGATCATGTTTGCCGTTTTTTCCGACTGGGTGCTTCCCATGCTGCCGGTCTACACCGGGGACCGAATGCTGGCTGCCATCTGCGGCGGTGTCATCAGCGGTATCGGAGATGCCCTGATCTATATGCAGAACTCCAGCACCGGCGGTATGGACTTCATCACCATGGCCGTCAAGGTCAAGCATCCCCACATGCCCTTCGGCAACCTGACCTTCGGCGCGGCACTCACCGTTATCCTGGCCAACGGTCTGGTCTTCCGGGATGTGGATACCATCATCTATGGTCTGATCCTCAATTTCCTGACTTCCTACATCATCAACTGGATGATGTTCGGCTTCAACTCCTGTATGCTGGCCATGATCGTCACCGATAACGGCCCCGCCGTCTGCGATGCCATCGTGCGTACCGTGGACCGGGGGTCCACCCTCCTCAAAGCCTACGGCGGCTATAAGGGGGATCCCCGGGACGTGGTGCTGTGCGCCTGCAGCAGCAAACAGCTGTATGAGATCGAGCACGAAATCAAAAAGATCGACCCCAACAGCTTCACCATCATGCTCCAGGCCAATGAGGTCCAGGGCGAAGGTTTCCGCCGCCTGGTCCTGGGCAACACCGAAAAGAACGACCGCTGAATTTTGCCTGCATACCAAAAGACCCGCCCTCCGCAGCACAAGCGTTGCGGGGGGCGGGTCTTTGTATAAGGAATCAGGTGATTTTCAGGGCGCGCTGTACCCGGTACACGATATACTGGAACAGCCCCACAATCAGGCTGCACTCCACCCAGATATAATTGGGGAGATTGCGCCAGTAGAATTTGGGCTTGTTCAGTTTGGGCAGAGCTACCCGGGCTTCGGCAAAGCCCTTGGCGTAGTCACCACCAAAGCCACGCAGCCGGAACATGAACACCTTCAAAAGGTACCCCAGCACCAGGGGCACAATGTTGAGCAGGATCATCAGGGCGGGCATGTTCTTGTAGGGCAGCAGGATGCTGTTGCGGCCGCTCTGGATGCTTTTGAAGGGGTTGTAGCGCACCGCACCGGTGGTGGCGCCGCAGATATGACGGCAGCGGGCGGTGGGGCAGTAGACGTTTTTGTAGCCGAAGTTGTTGGCCCGCCAGCTGAGGTCCACATCCTCGTAGTAGGCAAAAAACAGCTCGTCAAAGACGCCGATCTCATCCAGGATGGATTTGCGGTACAGGGCAGCCCCGCCGCAGGCGGAAAACATCCGGCAGGGCTTCTGGTAGCGGCTGGCCTTCAGTCCGTCGCCTCGCTTGCAGGCAAAGCCCAGCAGAGTCACATAATCACCGGCATCGTCGGCCAGTTCCGGCTCATAGTAGCGCAGCATCAGGCTGGACACTGCAAAGATGCGCGGGTCGGCGTTGGCTGTGCGGATCAGCTCGGCCAGCCAGTCCGGCTCGGCAAAGGCGTCGTTGTTGAACAGTACCATGTACTCGCCCTTGCCGATGGCAATGCCCTGGTTCACGGCGTGGGAAAACCCCGTATTGGTGGAATTCTCGATCAGGGTATACCGGTCCCGTCCGCGGTAACTGCGGGCGATTTCCAGGCTTTCGTCGGTGGAACCATTGTCAATGACGATGAGTTCAAAGTCCTGTTCGGTCTGCGCCCAGACGGATTCGATGGAATCCCGCAGCCACCCGGCCCCGTTCAGGTTGGGGATGATGACACTTGCTTTCACAGAAGCACCTCTTTGCCTTTCAGTAGTAGAACGGATAGTACATCATACGGTAGGCTATCTGGCTCATGACAGCCGAAAACACCAGGGCCGCCACCAGCAACAACGCCGAGAAGATCACCGTGCGGATCAGATAGGCCTGGGCCAGCCGGTGACGTTCGGGGCGTACCCGCTCGCTGATGGACCAGATCAGCATGAAGATCAGGCCAACCACGGGAATGGCGAACAGGATCAGGGAGCCAAAATAGCCGGACAGTCCCATGGGTCCCTTTTCCGGACGGGGGCTGTCATAGCGGGGACCGTTCACCGGCGCTTTGGGGCTGGATGCGGCGGTCTCATATAAAGGCGGCCGTGCCGGTGTGGCGGACGGTGCAGAGGGCAGGGAAGCGGGAGCACCGCATCGGGGACAAACAGTCTTTCCGGCGGGCAGCAGCAGCCCGCACTCTTTGCAAAAAATCAACACAGAACAGGATCTCCTTCCTTTTTGGGCACAAAGTCAATCTCAGGGATTCAGCTGGCGGTCCAGCTGAGTGGCCAGGATAATCTGAGTATTGGTGGTACCCAGCTGCTGCAGCTTGGTCAGCAGATGCTCCAACTCCTCAATACCCGCACAGCTGACCTTGACCGTAAAATTGTATACGCCGGTCACCCGGTAGCATTGCAGCACATCCGGCTCGCTCTGCACCAGGGCCAGAAACTCATCCCGGGCGGCGGGGGCGGTCTGTACCGAGACCAAAGCCTGCACCCGGTTGGGTTCGTCCGGGCGATGGAGCAGCACGGTATACCCACCAATGACTCCCTCCTGTTCCAGACGATGAATACGGCTGGATACCGCAGGGCTGGTCAGGCTGATCTGCTGTGCAATTTCTTTCACCGGCATACGGGCGTTTTTCTGCATCAGTTGGATGATTTTCCGGTCCAGTTCGTCCATATACGACCTCCTTGCGGCAACTTTTTGTTCAATGCGCACAAAAAAATAAAATGAAGAAAATAATGCTTGTGCAGAACAACAAAATGGGAAAACGACACCATTCGACGGTTACCGCTGAATAAAATAAAGCATTTCTTGCCTAATTATAATAAAATGAAAACAAAATTACAAGATGCTCGTTTGACAATTGAGCCGAAAACTGTATAATAATAACCATAACAAAGACATTCACTGACCTTTATATACTTTCCCACCCCTCTATGCACAAAGGCCCGCTTTTCAGCGGGCTTTTGTGTTATGTGGGATTTTTGTGATATAATGGTTAAAAAGGGGGAAGGTACCATGACACAAACCTTTGATCCGGCTGCCATCACGGCCCAGAGCCGCCAGGCAGCGGAGGAATTGCTGGCGGTGGCGCATCTGCGTCCGGGAGACATTTTTGTGGTGGGCTGTTCCAGCAGCGAAATTGTAGGCGGTCACATCGGCAAGGACAGCAGCATGGACGCTGCTGCTGCGGTGCTGGCGGGGATCCTGCCGGTGGTACAGGCACACGGGCTGTATCTGGCGGCCCAGTGCTGTGAGCACCTGAACCGGGCCATTGTGCTGGAGCGGGAAGCGGCCGAAAAACACGGCTGCACCGAGGTCAACGCCATCCCACAGCCCCACGCCGGGGGCAGCTGGGCTACCAACTGCTGGCAGACATTTAAGGAACCTGTTTTGGTGGAGGAAGTCCGCGCCGGTGCCGGCATTGACATTGGCGGGACCCTCATTGGGATGCACCTGCGCCGTGTGGCGGTGCCGGTGCGGCTCAGTCTGAACAAGATCGGCTGTGCCAATATTTTGTGTGCACGCACACGGCCGCCTTATATCGGTGGCTGCCGTGCGGTTTATCAGGAAAGGTGATCAGATGCTTAGTCAGGAAACCGTGGCCCGTATGGCCGAAAATGTTGCCCGCATCCGGGAAGAAATCAATCAGGCCGCCCGTGAGGCCGGCCGCTACCCGGACGATATTCTGCTGTGTGCAGCCTGCAAGACCCGCACGGTGGAGGAGGTCCGCGCCAGCGCCGACCTGCCCATTGATGTCTTTGGGGAAAACCACGTCCAGGAACTGGTGGAAAAGTACGATGCCGGTGCTTATGGAGATAAGCTGGCCCATTTCATCGGCCATCTGCAGACCAACAAGGTCAACAAGGTGGTGGGGCGTGCGGCGCTCATCCAGAGCGTGGACAGCGTGCGCCTGCTGGATAAGATCGACCATGCCGCCGAAGCTGCCGGAATCAAGCAGGAGATCCTGGTGGAAGTAAACATCGGCGGGGAAGCCTCCAAGAGCGGCGTGGTAGGGGAGAAAGAGCTGTGGAACCTGCTGGACCAGGCCACGGCCCGTGACCATGTGGAGCTGCGGGGGCTGATGGCCATTCCGCCGGTGGATGCCACCGAGAGCCAGACCCGTTCCTTCTTCTCTGACATGCGGGAACTGCTGAACCACGCCCGGGAGCAGTACGGCGTGGGGCTGACCATCCTGTCCATGGGCATGAGCGGCGATTTCATCGACGCCATCAAGGAAGGCGCTACCATCGTGCGTATCGGTACCGCCATTTACGGCGCTCGGGATTACTCCAAATAACCTTGCTCCAATAACACAACGGCCCGACCGGAACTTGTCATCCGGCCGGGCTGTTTTTTATTCGATCTGAATGCCGCTGCTGTCCAGCAAAGCCACCACATCGGGAAAACTGAACCGGGCTCCCTTCATCCGGTTGTCGGCGGGATTGATGGCATACGCTTCCGCCATGCGGAAATCCGCTTTCTGCAGATCGCACCGGGTGAACGCGGTGCGGCCCAGAGGCACGCCGTGGAACCCGGCCCCGGTGAGCTTGCAGTCGTCAAACACGCATTCCCGGAATTCGCAGCTGGAAAAGTCGAACCCCGCCAGGGCCATGCCGGAAAACTCGTTGTACTGAAAGACGCGGTTTTTCAGTCGGGCAAAGGGCTGGACCAGGGCACTGCGACCCTGCAGTCCGCCCCAGGAGATGCCCCGGAAGGCACACCCTTCCATGACAGCATCCTTCATCAGGCAGAAGCTGAACACCACCGCCGAAAACTGGCACCGCAGAAACCGGCAGCCGGAGAAGGTGCAGTTCTGCACCCGAACGCCGTTCCAGCGGCAGCCCTCAAAGGTACAGTCGATAAACTCGGTGTCCCGCAGTTCGGCACCGGGGGTAAAGGCGGACAGGACTTCACCCTGCCGCCGCAGCTTGGCAGCCATCAGAATTCCTCCTCATGTTCCTTGAAAAAGTCGTAGTACGCCCGCACGTTTTCCAGCTCGGTCCAGGGGCGGGGACGCACCGGGTCGCTGTCCAGATCATACACCCGGGCTCCCGGCATGGCCAGCAGAAAAGGGGAGTGGGTGGACAGGATGAACTGGCAGTGGTAGAACCGGGCGGATTCCTGCAAAAACTGTGCCAGTTCCATCTGCCGCCGGGGCGAAAGACTGTTTTCCGGCTCGTCCAGCAGATACAAAGCCCCGTCCCGGATCTTCTGGGTGAAGAAGAGGAAAGCGCTTTCCCCGTTGGAGCGGGTGCGCACGTTGGGCATTACCCGCCGCCGGGCGTACCGGGACTGGCTGGTGCGCCGTGCTTCCGCTACCTGCTTCAGCCGATCGTAATCCTCCAGGCTGTGCATCCGGAATTGGGCGTTGCGGGCTTCTTTGGCCTCGGCCAGCAGTTCCTCCCGGCGGCGGTCCACCCCCTCATTGATGGCCCGCAGATCCAGCATGGTATCGAACACGTCGTCACTGGTCAGGATGCAGCTGGCATCGGGCAGAGGATGGAGCAGGTGGGGGCTGCACAGCTGGCAGTAGGGCCTGAAAAAGCTGGTTCCATTGAAAGGGGCACCCCGGCGCAGATGCAGAGTCTCGGCTATCACGTTCAGAGCGGTGGTTTTGCCGGAACCGTTACCACCGTACAGGATGGTGATGTCGGTCAGGTCCAGGGCGTGCAGACCCCGCTCAGGAAAAATCTGAAAAGGATAGAAGGAATCATAACAGGTTCGCTGGAACCCGGCAAAAAAACGCCACTCCGCTTCCTCGGTGGCAAAATGAAAGCTGGAAAGGTAAATCATGGTACACCTCGCCCGTACAACAAAAGACCCGCGGCATGCCGGGGCACACCGCGGGAGAGTACGGGTCCTGCCCGTTGGATTCGGATTTTACTTGGTGCCGAAGATACGGTCACCGGCATCGCCCAGGCCGGGCACAATGTAGCCCTGGCTGTTGAGCTTTTCATCCAGCGCACCCACGTAGATGTCCACGTCGGGATGGGCTTCATGCAGGGCATTCAGACCTTCGGGAGCAGCCAGCAGGCCGATGAACTTGATGTGCTTGGCGCCGCGCTTCTTGATCTGGGTGATGGCATCCTTGGCGCTGCCGCCGGTGGCCAGCATGGGGTCCAGAACCAGGACTTCCCGCTCGGCAATGTCCTTGGGCAGCTTGCAGTAGTATTCCACCGGAACCAGGGTCTCCTCGTTGCGGTACAGGCCAATGTGGCCCACCTTGGCAGCGGGGATCAGGTTCAGCATGCCGTCCACCATGCCCAGACCGGCGCGCAGGATGGGAACCAGCGCCAGTTTGCGGCCGGCCAGCACCTTGGTGCGGGCCAGAGCGATGGGGGTCTCCACCTCCACTTCCTCGGTGGGCAGGTCACGGGTGGCTTCGTAGCAAAGCAGCATGGCCACTTCGCTGACCAGGTCGCGGAATTCCTTGGTGCCGGTGTTGCGGTCACGCAGCAGGCTGATCTTGTGCTGGATCAGGGGATGATCAACGATTTCAACAACGCTCATAGTGGTAGCTCCTTATTCGTGAATGATATGTTCAACTGCCCGGCAGTTCGGGGTACGGGTTCAGCGCGTTTCCAGGGCCATGACCTTTTCCACGCGGCGGGTGTGACGACCGCCCTCAAAGGGGGTGTTCAGGAAAATATCCACAATGGACAGCGCCAGGCCTTCACCCACCACACGGCCACCCATGCACAGGGCATTGGCATCGTTGTGGCGGCGGGTAAACTCGGCGCTGAAGGTGTCGCTGCAGCAGCAGGCACGGATGCCGTGAATCTTGTTGGCACACATGGACATGCCCACGCCGGTGCCGCAGCACAGGATGGCTGCCGAGCATTCACCGGACACCACCGCGTCACAGGCCGGGGCGGCCAGATCGGGGTAGTCGCAGCTTTCGGTGCTGTGGGTGCCAAAGTCGCGGTAAGCGATACCCTGGCTCTCCAGATGGGCTTTGATGGCTTCTTTCAGCGCGTAGCCGCCATGGTCGGCAGCCAGCGCCACGGGGGCGGTGCGGAATTCCTTCATACTTTCTGTACTCCTCTTATTGTTTACACGTGGTTCTGTGCCCGGGCTTCCCGTTCAGCCCGTTCCCGTTCCGCCTGGCTCAGCCGATGATAGTCAGGCAGCAACTGGGCAGGGGGTACGGCAAGTCCGTTTTCCCACATCCGGCGGGCGGCCAGTGCCACCCCGGCCCCGCGCAGTCCGCGCAGAGGCGCCGGGCAGTCCAGTACACCGTCGGCATTTCCAAACCTATTGTAACACAACCCGGCGCCGTCGCCAACAAAAATCAGCGGCTTTTTGCAGCCGGCCACAAATTTTTCCAGGCTGTCTACCGGGGCGGCGGCATCGGGGGTCAGCCGTTCATGGGTGGCCAGGTCAAACCCGGCCCAGTATACCTGACCCCGGCGGGCATCCAACGCGCCCACCACGGTGCCCTCACCGCTCATGTCGCAGGCCAGTGCTTCCAGGGTGGAAACCCCGGCGCAGGGCACATCCCGGTCAAAGGCCAGCCCCTTGACCGCCGAAAGCCCGATGCGCAGCCCGGTAAAACTGCCCGGCCCGGCCGTCACCCCGAAAAGGTCAATGTCCCGGCAGCCCAGGCCGCAGGCTTTCAGGGCGGCGTCCACCATGGGAATCACTGTCTCGCTGTGGGTCAGACCGGTGTTTGTGTTGCATTCATACAAAAGGGTATCGTCCCGCATGACTGCCACGGCAGCGGTGCGTCCGGCGGTATCGATGGCCAGAATGTTCATGGTATCCTCCCTTTACGCCGGATCTTCAATGGTGATCCGGCGGGTGGTGTCGTCCAGGCGCTCAATGTGGATGCGCATGGGATGCTCCAGCGCCAGAATATCGGCGCAGTTCTCGCTCCATTCAGCGGCCACAATGGCTCCGCTGTCCAGGTAATCGTAGAACCCGGCGGAAGCCAGGTCGTTCTCGGTGTGGATGCGGTACAAGTCAAAGTGCGCCAGCGGCCGGGGTCCGCGATAATAATTCACAATGGCAAAGGTGGGGCTGGACACCGGGTCGGTGCAGCCCAGACCTTCTGCCAGGCCCTGGCAGAAGGCGGTCTTGCCTGCACCCAGACCACCGGTAAAGGCAATCAGGGTACCGGGGGCCAGGGTGGGGGCCAGGCGGCGCCCCAGAGCCACGGTCTCCTCGCGGCTGTGTGTCATATATTCCTGCATGACGCGCATACTCCTTATGGTGAAAGCTTAAATCAATTCATTATACACCGTTTGGGGATATTTGTAAAATTTTACCCTGTTTACAAGTGTATCTGGCACAATTTGTGCCGCTGCGCTATAATAGACCCATCCGGAACCGTTCGCGGAACAAAAACGGGGCCGGACTACCCCGAATTTTCCGGAAAGGAGACTCCGTATGCTCACCCTTGCCCGCCGGTATCTGCGCCGCGCCGATGCTTTGTACCTTGCCCTGTGCATGGTGTGTTCCACTATCAGTGTCTTTGTGCTGATGTCGGTGGAGCGCAGCCAGTTGGGCGGGGTGTACAGCAAGGCCTCGGTGCAGGTGATTGCCAGTCTGCTGGGCGTGATGCTGGCGGTGATCGGTTCCACGGTGGATTACCGCGCCCTGGCCCACGCCTGGCCCCTGCATGCAGTGGTGACCTGGGGGATGGTTCTGCCCACCCTGTTCCTGCGCAATGTGCGGGCCGGGTTTGTGGTTATTGGCTATGATGCGGGCGGCACCTCCAATTACAGCTGGTACAAGATCGGCGGCATGACCTTCCAGCCCGCCGAACTGGCCAAGATCAGTTTTATTCTTACCCTGGCCTGGCATCTGGACCGGGTGCGGGGCAAGGTCAACCGCCCGCTGAATCTGCTGCTGTTGCTGGCGCATGTGGCGCTGCCGGTGGCGGCCATCCATATTCAGGGGGACGACGGCACCGCCTTGGTCTTTGCCGGCATCGGTGTGGTCATGCTCTTTGCGGGCGGGTTGAGCATCCCGCTGGCTCTGGGCGGGCTGGCGGCGGCTGCTGCCGGCGGCACCGCGTTGCTCATCACCCATCCCAATATTCTCAAAGGCTACCAGTTTCAGCGGATTCTGGCGGTCCTGACGCCGGAAGATCCGGCTCTGTCCGATATTGCCTACCAGCAGAACAAGGCCGCCATGGCCATCGGCACCGGCGGGCTGACAGGGCAGGGGCTGTTCCGGGATGAAAGCATCTTTATCCCCAACGCCTGGAACGACTTCATTTACAGTTACCTGGCCAACGCCGCCGGTTTTCTGGGCGCCATCCTGGTACTGGTATTGCTCTTCGGCATCATGGCCCGCACCCTGCGCACGGCGTATCGCAGCGTGGACCTGCTGGGACGGCTGATCTGTACCGGCGTCTTTGCGGCCCTGTTCTGGCAGTGCGTCATCAATATCGGCATGAACCTGCAGGTGTTGCCGGTCATCGGCGTGACCTTGCCCTTCTTCTCAGCGGGTGGGTCCAGCGTGGTGATGGTCTATCTCAGCGTGGGGCTGGTGATGAGCGTGGGGATTACTTCCCGGCGCAGTGCCGGACTGGCCGTTCCCTTGGATTAAAACTAAAACAAAATACCAAAAGCAACCGCCCTGCCTGGAACAATTCCCGGCAGAGCGGTTGTTTTTGGGGGCGCAGTTACGGCGCGTGGGGTTCGGGGCCGGCACGGCGGGCTTCCGGTTCCTGATAGAACAGAGCCGGAATCAGTGCCAGGGAGGCCACACCCACCACGATAAAGATGGTGCGGGCCAGCCAGCCCAGGCTGCCGCCCAGCAGCCAGCCGATGGCGTTCAGGCCCCAAATGCCGTACACGCCCCAGTTCAGGCCGCCGACGATCAAAAGCAGCAGCAGTACTTTGGAAAACATAGAACGAAACATGATAAAAATCCCCTTTCCGGTTTTAGTCTTTGCCGGAAAGGGGAGCTTTATACAATTTTGGGCAATCAGTTTTTCAGCGCCTGCATGGGGGCGGGAATCCGTCCGCCGCGGTGGATCATCACCGCGGGGCTGAACTTGCTGATGGGCATGATGGGCGCGTGGCCCAGCAGTCCGCCGAAGTCCAGCACGTCCCCGGCCTTGTGGCCGATGGCGGGGATGACGCGCACGGCGGTGGTCTTGCTGTTCACCATGCCGATGGCGGCCTCGTCGGCAATCAGAGCGCTGATGACCTCAGCGGGGGTATCGCCGGGGATGACCACCATGTCGATGCCCACCGAGCAGACGGCGGTCATGGCTTCCAGCTTTTCCAGAGTCAGGCTGCCGCATTCGGCGGCCTTGATCATGCCGTCATCCTCCGACACGGGGATAAAGGCACCGGACAGACCGCCCACATGGTTGGAGGCCATGACGCCGCCTTTCTTGACGGCATCGTTGAGCAGGGCCAGGCAGGCGGTGGTGCCGCAGCAGCCGCAGCTTTCCAGGCCCATCTCCTCCAGAATGTTGGCCACGCTGTCGCCGATGGCCGGGGTGGGGGCCAGGGACAGGTCAATGATGCCCGCAGGCACGCCCAAGCGCTCACTGGCCAGATTTGCCACCAGCTGGCCCAGACGGGTGATCTTGAAGGCGGTGCGTTTGACCAGCTCGGCCACCTCGTCCATGGGGGCGTCCTTGGGCAGCTTGGCCAGGGCGGCGCGCACGGCGCCGGGGCCGGAAACACCCACATGAATCTCGCAGTCCGGTTCGCCGGGGCCGTGGAAGGCGCCCGCCATAAAGGGGTTGTCCTCCGGTGCATTGCAGAAGACCACCAGCTTGGCGTCGCCCATGCACATGTTGTTTTTGGTCAGCTCGGCGGTCTCGCGGACCACCTTGCCCATCAGGGCCACCGCATCCATGTTAATGCCGGACTTGGTGGAGCCCACGTTGATGCTGGAGCAGACCAGATCGGTCTCGGCCAATGCACGGGGGATGCTCTCGATCAGGCGGGTATCCCCGGCGGAAAAGCCCTTGTGTACCAGGGCACCGTAGCCGCCGATGAAGTTGACCCCCACCGTCTTGGCGGCGGCGTCCAGGGCCTTGGCGTACTCCACCGGGTCGGCGTCGGGGGCGGCGCCCAGCAGCATGGCAATGGGGGTCACGCTGATGCGCTTGTTCACAATGGGAATGCCGAACTCGTCCGAAATGCCGTTCACCACCTTCACCAGGTCTTTGGCCCGGGTGGTGATTTTGTTGTAGATTTTTTCGCAGGCTTTCTTGCCGTCGGGGTCAATGCAGTCCAACAGACTGATGCCCATGGTGACGGTGCGCACATCAAGATTTTCGGCGGTGAGCATCTTGATGGTTTCCATAATGTCGCCGCTGTTCAAAATTTTCATCTGTCTGCCGCCTTTCCCTTACACCTTGTGCATCGCGTCAAACACTTCCTGGCGCGTAAAGGTAACCTGCATGCCCATCTGTTCACCCAGGGCGGCAAAGTGCTCGCGCACCGCACCGGGTTCCACGGTGCAGGCGCTCAGGTTGACCAGCATGATCATGCAGAACATATTCTGCATGATGCTCTGGGTCACGTCCTCAATGTTGATGTTCAGCTCGGCGCACACAGCGCTGACCTTGGCCACGACACCCACGGTGTCCTGCCCGATAACGGTGATGACAGCTTTCATGGTTAAGCACCTCTTTTAGCGTGATCGGTTGGTTTTGACCCTGCTATTATACCAGATATTTCCCGGTTTGAATATCTTTTTTCCGGGGCAGGACCCAAAAATTGCGCCATGGACCCCGGCAAGAGTGCAAAACGGACATAATTGTGGTATAATGGCGCCGTACAAATCACAAAGGCCCGGCTGCGGCCGGACCATTTGTCTGCATGGAGGGATATTGCATGAACGATCCGCGTTTTGCATCGATCGATGCTTTTGCTGAACAGAACCGGGACGCCATCCTGCGGGACATCACCCGTCTGGTGGCTGTGCCCAGCGTGGAGGGCACCCCGGCCCCCGGCGCACCCTTTGGCCCCGGCCCCCGCGCCGCCCTGGACAAGGCGCTGGAAATTGCCGCTGAGCTGGGTCTTGCCACCCATAACGCCGACGGCTATATCGGCTGGGCCGAGACCGGCCCCGTGGCCGAAGGCCAGAAGTACCTGGCCACCATCACCCACTGCGATGTGGTGCCCGAGGGCAACGGCTGGGACGCCGACCCCTACACCGTCCGGGTGCGGGACGGCTGGCTGCTGGGCCGCGGCGTGGCCGATGACAAGGGCCCGGCCATCCTGACCCTGTACGCCCTGAAGTATCTCAAGGACAACGGTGTGGAGCTCAAGTATCCCGTGCGCGCTCTGCTGGGCGTGAACGAGGAAACCCGCATGGAAGATGTGGACTACTACGCCGAGCATTATGAGCAGCCCGCCTTCTGCTTCACCCCGGACGCTGAATTCCCGGTGTGCAACGGTGAGAAGGGCGGCTTCAACGGCGAGATCGTCTCGCCTGTGCTGGACGGCGTCATCCGTGACTTCGCGGGCGGTGTGGCCCACAACGCCGTGCCCGACCGTGCTTTCTGCGTGGTGGCGGTTCCGGCGGCCAATCTGAAGGCGGGCACCGGCCTGACCTTCACCGAGGAAAACGGCCTGACCACCATCCATGCCGTGGGCAAGAGCGGCCATGCCGCCACGCCGGAAGGCACCATCAACGCCATCGGCCTCATCGTCAACTGCCTGCTGGACAGCGGCGTCTGCTCCGAGACCGAGACCGCCTATCTGCAGGTCCTGGCCAAGCTGCATGCCACCACCGACGGCAGCGCCCTGGGCATTGCGGCGGATGACGGCCTGTTCACCCCGCTGACCATCATCGGCGGCACCATCGAGTGCAAGGACGGCCGCCTGCGCCAGACCTTCGACTGCCGCTATCCCACCAACACCGACGCCGACAAGCTGACCGCCGCCATGCAAGCGGCGTGCGGTACTGCCGCCACGGTGGAGAACGTCACCAGCCGTGTGCCTTTCTATATCGAGGCGGACAGCCCGGCTATCCAGACCCTCATCAACACCTATAACGAGGTCACCGGGGAACACCAGAAGCCCTTCACCATGGGCGGCGGCACCTATGCCCGTCACTTCCCCTATGCGGTGAGCTTCGGCCCTGAACACGCCGACCTGCCCCTGCCGGAGTTCGCCGGTCCCATGCACGGTGCCAACGAGGGCGCCAACTTCGATAAGCTCATCGAGGCGCTGAAGATTTATATCCTGGCTCTGCTGCGTCTGCAGGAGATCGAACTGTAACCCAAAACCGGAAAACAGATTCAGAACAGCCGTCCGCAGCGGACCAAATCCCGGTCCGGCGGGCGGCTGCTTTTTGCGCCTGTACGCAGATACGTTCCTTTTTTGTGCAATTTATGTAAAAATACGCAAACCACTGGCATCCGACGGCAAAATGGTGTAAAATAAAACGGTTACCGACAAACCAAAATGCAGCATACACGCTTTACCAACCCACACAGGAAGGAACCGTTATGTCAAGCAAAGGAAATAAGAAAGCCAAACAGAGTTTCTGGTCCCGGCTCAACGCCAAGGGAAAAATGTATTTTGTGCTGGCCGTCTGCTGTGCCATCGTATTTGTCACATCCGTGGCGGCATTCCTCATTGTACATGGTCTGAGCACGCCGGCCGAGGAATCCGCGGATAGCCAGACCACTGATTCCATGGTGGATGAGCAAGGGTATGACAAGGACCAGAACGCCATCGACACCACCCAGTACTCCTCCACCATTCTGGAGGAAAGCGAGGACGCCGGGCAGGACTATGTGGATGAAACTCTGTTCCTGGGCGACTCCAACACAGTGCGTATGCGCCTGCTTAATTACTGCACCTACGATAATGCCATCGGTTCGGTGGGCATGTCGGCCCGGTCCCTGGCGACCTATGAATGCGTGAAGTTCCAGGGCATTTCCGGCTACAAGACCATGCCCGAAGCCGTGGCCATCATGCAGCCCCAGAGGGTGATCATCACCTTTGGCACCAACGACCTGAGCCCCTCCAACAGCACCGACAACTTCATCGAAAGCTATGAGAAGGGCATCAAGGCGGTGCAGGAAGCCTACCCCAGTGTGGATATCATCATCAATGCCATTCCGCCCTTGGGCAAGCAGCATTCCAACGACGGCCTGACCCAGACCCAGGTGGATGAGTACAATAAAGCCATCGTGGAGATGTGCAAGGAAAATGACTGGAAGTTCCTCAACAGTGCCGAAGTGCTGAAGGATTCCTCCACCGGCTACGCCAAGAGCGGGTATGTGGAAACCAGCGACGGTATCCACCTGACCAAGACGGCCATGGATGCGCTGTTTGAATACATCCGCACCCACAGTTACATCACCGAGGACGACCGTCCCACCCTGACCAGCGTGCCCAAGCACATCGAGGATAAGGATGTGAGCACCACCACCGCCGCCACCGTGACCACCACCACGCCTTCCTCCAGCAGTTCTTCCGAGGAGACGACCCAGGCCACCGAGACGCCTACCGAGCAGCCGACGGCAACGCCCAGCTACACTTGGTCCACCGAGGTTGTCAATCCTACTTGTACGGAACAGGGGTATACAAAGCATATCTGCAACGAGGATTCCAGTCAGAACTATAACGACAGTTATGTGGCTGCTCTTGGACATACTTCCCCTAATAGTGAAGGAAAATGTGACCGTTGCGGTGCGCAACTGACTGACCCGCCAGCGGCTACCACTCCACCGGAATCCAGCAGCGGAAGTACCAGCACCGATAATGGCTCTGGTAGCCAGACGGACTCCTCTCAGACTTCGACCGAAACGCCGAAACCTGTGGAAACTCCGGCGCAGAACGCGGAAAATCAGGTCTCAACTGAAAACACTAACCAGGCTCCGCAAGCCTGATAAGCCTGATAGGAAAGAAAAACCGCCCTCAGCCAATCCGGCCGGGGGCGGTTTTATTTCCTTATTCCAATTCAGGCAACGGCAGATCATCTGCCTTCATGGTGCGCAGTTGCTCCAGGGTGATGCCGTCCACATACCGGTCGATCACCTGGCGCAGCCCATCCCAGAATCCGATGGTGTGGCACTGGGGCCGACGGGGACAGGTTTCGGCCTGACTGGCCAGGCAGGGGATGGGCACCAGATCCCCCTCAATGGCCCGCAGAATATCCCCGGCGGTGATCTCATTGGCCGGGCGGGTCAGACGGTAGCCGCCCTGACTGCCCCGGCTGCTGCTCACCAGCCCGGCGCGGGACAGAGGGGTGACGATCTGTTCCAGATACTTCTGGCTGATTCCCTGTCTGTCGCTCACGCTTTTCAGAGACAACGGCTCCCCCGGACCGCGGTTGGCCAGCTCCACCATCAGGCGCAGGGCATAGCGGTCTCTGGTCGAAAATTTCATGGAGTTTTCTCCCTTCCAAAAGGATAACATCCCTATCATACCAATTTTGATGCCCGCAGACAAGTAAAACATAGAAAAAATATAGGAAAACTTTGTTTCCGGCTGTTTTTTGCCGCCAAAGGCTTGACACAGGCAGACAAAGGGGGTATACTGTCACCATTCCAACCGAAATTGCAGGAAAGGGGATGCTGTCATGACTTGTAACGAACGCCGTGATGGTATGATGATGTGCATGTGCAGTGGGCTTCGGCAACCTGCGCATGTTTCCCCTTGCCCGTTTTTCGGGGCTTAAGGCAGGAGACAGCAGCGGCAGGGCGCCGAAAGCGCCCTGCCGCTTTTTTGTTTGTCTTGCCCTGATAAGAAAAGGAGGAGATCTCATGAAGACCAGCCCCAGCTGCCGCCAACCCGGCGTGCGAATGTGCCCCCGCTGAAAACGCTTGCCCCCGCACCTTTGTGCACATCAATACAACCGTAAAGGAGAAAACACCATGAAAAAGAAACAACTGCTGTCCGGCCTGCTGGCCGCCGCCCTGACCCTGAGCCTGGCCGCCTGCGGCAGCGCTCCCGCTTCCGAGAGCACCTCTGCTCCTTCCTCTGAGAGCACCGCTGCCACCTCTGACACCGCTGCAGCCGAGACCACCGGTGCCACCGGTGACGGCTTCGATCCCACCGTGGACTATGAGGCGCTCAAGGGAACCACCATCACGGTGGCCGCCTCTCCGGTGCCCCACGCCGAGATCCTGAAGGTGGCCGGTGAGATCCTGGCCGGTGCCGACATCAACCTGAAGGTGGTGGAATTCACCGACTACATCCAGCCCAACAAGGCCACCGAGAACGGGGAAGTGGACGCCAACTATTTCCAGCATGGCCCCTACCTGGACAATTTCAATGAGGAAAACGGCACCCATCTGGTGAGCGTGGCCGCCATCCATTACGAGCCCCTGGGCCTGTACCCGGGCAAGACCAAAACTCTGGATGAGCTGGCCGACGGCGCCCAGATCGGTGTGCCCAACGACACCACCAACGAAGCCCGCGCCCTGCAGCTGCTGGCTGCCCAGGGGCTCATCACCCTGAAGGACGGCGCCGGTCTGACCGCCACCAAGAACGATATTGTGGATAACCCCAAGAACCTGAACATTGTGGAGATGGAAGCCGCTCAGCTGCCCCGTCAGCTGTCCTCCCTGGATATGGCCGTCATCAACGGCAACTACGCCACCGAAGCCGGTTTCTACTCCGCCGATGACGCCATTGCCGCCGAGGATGCCGACAGCGAAGCCGCTCAGACCTACGCCAACATCCTGGTGGTGAAGGAAGGCAACGAGGAGACCCCCGCCACCAAGGCCCTGATCGCCGCCCTCAAGAGCCAGAAGGTCAAGGACTACATTACCGACACCTATCACGGCGCTGTGGTTGCCATTTTCTGAAAAACATGATAGCATAAAAAGCGGGAACGCCCGGTACCCGGCGTTCCTCTTTTTATGAAAACACAACGCGGCCGTCTGCGGCCCAGGGCGTCCGTGCCCCGGCAGATCCGACCCGGCCCGGTGGGAGGAATCACAACCATGATCGAACTGCAACATCTGACCAAACGGTTTGCCACCAAGGCAGGCACGCTGGTTGCCCTTCAGGATATCTCCCTGACCATCCAGGACGGGGATATCTTCGGCATCATCGGTATGTCGGGCGCGGGCAAGTCCACCCTGGTGCGCTGCATCAATATGCTGGAAAAGCCGGACGAGGGCAGCGTCATTGTAAACGGCCGCAAAATGGAGACCCTGGATGCCCGCGGTCTGCGGGAAGCCCGGCGGGAGATCGCCATGATCTTTCAGCAGTTCAACCTGCTCATGCAGCGCAACTGCCTGAAAAACGTCTGCTTCCCCATGGAGCTGGCCGGTGTGCCCAAAGACAAGGCGGAGGCCCGTGCCCGGGAACTGCTGGAGCTGGTGGGCCTGCCCGACAAGGCCGAAAGCTACCCGGCCCAGCTTTCCGGTGGCCAGAAACAGCGTGTGGCCATCGCCCGCGCCCTGGCCACCGACCCTAAGGTCCTGCTGTGCGACGAAGCCACCAGCGCCCTGGACCCCAACACCACCCACGCCATCCTCCAGCTGATCCAGAACATCAACAAGGAGCTGGGCATCACGGTGGTCATCATCACCCACCAGATGAGCGTGGTGGAGCAGGTCTGCCAGAACGTGGCCATCCTGGACGCCGGCAAGGTGGTGGAGCAGGGTTCCGTAGCGGAAATCTTCTCCAACCCCAAGACTCCGGCGGCCCGCCGTCTGGTCTTCCCGGCCGGCGCTCCCCAGGGCGAACTGCCCGCCGGTCACCGGTTGGTGCGGGTGGCCTTCAACGGCACCCAGACCACCGACAAGCCTCTGGTGGCCAGTCTGGCCATCGAATGCGGGGCCCTGGTCTCCATCGTGGCGGCGGATACCCGCATCGTCAACGGCCAGACCCTGGGCAGCATGCTCCTGGCCCTGCCCGATAACGCCGACGAGGCCGAAAAGGCCATCGCCTACATCCGCACCTATCCCGGTCTGACATATGAGGAGGTACAGGCATAATGGAATTTCTGTTTGCTTCGGATGAATGGCAGGTCCTGCTGGACAACCTGCCCAACCTGCCCTTTGCCACCTGGGAAAGCTTTTACGCCACCGCCATCTCCACCATCCTGGCCATGGTGGTGGGCCTGCCCCTGGGCGTTCTGCTGGTGGCGGGGGAGAAGGACGGCGTCCTGCCTCTGCCCGGCTGGCTCATGACCCTGCTCAATGCCGTCATCAACCTGCTGCGCAGCGTGCCCTTCCTGATCCTGATGATCGCCGTGCTGCCTCTGTCCATGGTGGTGCTGGGCACCTCCATCGGCACCCCGGCCTCCATCATTCCGCTGTTCATTGCCTCCTTCCCCTTTGTCTCCCGTCTGGTGGAAACCAGCCTGCGGGAGGTGGACGGCGGCGTGATCGAAGCGGCCCAGAGCATGGGCGCCACCCCGCTGCAGATCATCATCAAGGTGATGATCCCCGAAAGCCTGCCCAGCCTGATTGCCAACGCTACCATCGCCATGACTACCATTCTGGGCTACTCGGCCATGGCGGGTATCATCGGCGGCGGTGGTCTGGGCCAGATCGCCATCAACTACGGCTACTACCGCTATAAGTACCTCATCATGGTGGTGGCTACGGTGCTGCTGGTCATCATGGTACAGATCTTCCAGTCCATCGGCACCTGGCTGGCTGTGCGGTGCGACAAACGCCTGCGCAAGTGAGCCAATCGTTTCATAAACAGCCAAGCCCGCTCCCGGTTGATTGCCGGGAGCGGGCTTTTTGTGTGGGCGGGGCAGATTCTGTCGGTCATAAATCGTTCAAATTTTGTTACCAAATTCTTCAAACCCCTTTTATACGTTTGCCACAATCTCTCTGTATACTTATAACTGTCAAAAGGAACTGAAAAGCAAAAGACAAACGGCCTCCAGGCCGAAACCTACTTACTGTGCCCTTTGCCAATGCGAGGAATGGCCGCAATCGCGGTCAAAGATCCGGCAAAGGCCAGACAACCAACAACGCCGGTCCCCAACCGGCTTTACATAGATTCCTCCTCTTACAATATGGCAAGCAACACAAACCCCCGCTTTCTGTAGCAACGGAAAGCGGGGGTTTGTGTTTTGGTATTCAGCTGAGATCAAAAATTACAGGGCGGCAATGTCCTGCAGCAGGGCGTCCACGTCCTCGTCCCGGGTGGCCCAGCTGGTGCAGAACCGCACCAGGGTGGTGCCGGGTTCCACGCTGCCCATCTCGCTGACGCTGTACTTGTCTTCCAGCTTCTGCAGCCAGCTGTTGGGCAGGATGGGGAACTGCTGGTTGGTGGGGGAGTCATACCGCATGGAGCATCCCTTGGCTGCAAAGGCGTCCCGGATGCGCATGGCCTGCTCGTCGGCTTTTCTGGCCAGGGCCAGGTAGGGCATGGCATCGCCTTCGCCCTCGAGCAGGGCCAGGAACTGGAGCCCCAGCAGCCGGCCCTTGGCCAGCATGCCGCCGTGCTGCTTGATGGCGTAACGGAAATCCTTCTGCAGGGCGGGATTGACCAGTACCAGTGCTTCCCCAAAGAGGGCCCCGCACTTGGTACCGCCCAGATAGAAGGCATCACACAGGGCGGCGTAGTCTTTCAGGGTCAGGTCGTTGGCCTCGCTGGTCAGGCCGTAGGCCATGCGGGCGCCGTCCACAAAGAGATACAGCCCGCAGGCCCGGCACACCCGGGAAAGCTCGGTCAGCTCGTTTTTCGAGTACAGGGTGCCCCACTCGGTGGGGTTGGAGATGTATACCATGCCGGGCTGGACCTCATGCTCGTGGCTGGGATTGGCCCAGTGGGCATCCACGGCGGCCCGCACCTGGGCGGCGGTGATCTTGCCGTCGTGGCCGGGCAGAGTCAGGCACTTGTGGCCGGTGGCCTCCACGGCACCAGTTTCGTGCACATGGATGTGCCCGCTGTCCGCACACAGCACCCCCTGCCAGGGCTTGAGGGCCGCATCGATCACGGTAAAGTTGGCCTGGGTGGCGCCCACCAGAAACTGCACGTCGGCATTGGGAGCCTCGCACAGAGCGCGGATGCGCTCCCGGGCCTGCTCGCAGTAGATGTCCTCCCCGTAGCCGGGGGTCTGTTCCAGATTGGTGCGGCAGAGGGCATCCAGTACCGGGGCGGCTGCGCCCTCGCCATAGTCACATTCAAAACGGATCATAAAAGGATATATGCCTCACTTCAGTTATTCATACAGCGGGAACCGTGCGGTCAGATCGGCCACACGTGCCGCCACTTCCTCTTTCTTGTTCTCAAAGTCGAAGATGCAGTCGGCGATGCAGTCGGCAATGATCTTCATCTCCGCCGGGCCCATGCCGCGGGTGGTCACGGCGGGGGTGCCCAGACGCACGCCGCTGGTCACGAAGGGGCTGCGCTTCTCGCCGGGCACGGTGTTCTTGTTGGCGGTGATGTGCACCTCGTCCAGGTTGTGCTCCAGCTCCTTGCCGGTGCAGCTTTCCTCGCTCAGGTCCACCAGCATCAGGTGGTTGTCGGTGCCGCCGGACACCAGCTTTACGCCCCGGGCGGTCAGGGCGTCGGCCAAAGCCGCGGCATTCTCCACGATCTTGCGGGCGTATTCCTTAAAGGCGGGGGTGAGAGCCTCCCCGAAGCAGACCGCCTTGGCGGCGATGACATGCTCCAGCGGGCCGCCCTGGGTGCCGGGGAAGATGGCGGAGTTGATGCGCTTGGCAATGTAGGGGTTGTTGGTCAGGATCAGGCCGCCCCGGGGCCCGCGCAGGGTCTTGTGGGTGGTGGTGGTCACCACATCGGCATAGGGCACCGGGTTCTGGTGCATGCCGCCGGCCACCAGGCCCGCAATGTGGGCCATGTCCACCATGAGCATGGCGCCGTAGCCGTGGGCGATCTCGCCCAGCTTTTCAAAGTCGATGGCCCGGGGATAGGCGGAAGCACCGGCCACCAGCAGCTTGGGCCGGACCTTGGCCACCTGCTTGGCCAGGGCGTCGTAGTCGATGAAACCGTTTTCGTTGACGCCATAAGCCACGAAGTTGTAGTTTTTGCCGCTCATGTTCACCGGGGAACCGTGGGTCAGATGTCCGCCCTGGGACAGATCCATGCCCATGACGGTATCGCCCACGTTGAGCAGGGCAAAGTAGACGGCCAGATTGGCCTGGGCGCCGGAATGGGGCTGGACATTGGCGTATTTGGCGCCGAACAGCTGGCAGGCCCGGCGGATGGCGATGTTCTCCACCTCATCCACATACTGGCAGCCGCCGTAGTAGCGGTGGCCGGGGTAGCCTTCGGCATACTTGTTGGTAAGCACGCTGCCCATGGCGGCCATGACCGCAGGGGAGACAATGTTCTCGCTGGCAATCAGCTCAATGTTCTGGCGCTGGCGGCCCAGCTCCCGCTGCATGGCGGCACCCAGTTCGGGGTCGGCAGCTTCCACAAAGCCGATGGTGTTCATCATATCCTGATACATAGCTGGCTCCTTTCAGTTGGCGGGCAGTCACAGACTGCCCTTGGTGGAAAGCACTCCCTCAATGCGGGGGTCCTGCCGGGTGGCGGCGTCCAGAGCCTTGGCAAAAGCCTTGAACATCGCCTCCAGCTTGTGGTGGTCGTTTTCTCCGTACAGCACCTTCAGGTGCAGGTTCATGGCCGCCGTGTAGGAAACGGCGTAGAAGAATTCCCGGGCCATCTGGGTATCCATGCCCCCGCAGTTCTGGGAGGCAAATGTCGCGTCGTACACTAGATACGGCCGCCCGCCCAGGTCCACGGCGCACAGAGCCAGGGTCTCGTCCATGGGCAGCATGCAGCTGCCGTACCGCACGATCCCCGCCTTGTCCCCCAGGGCTTTGGCGATGGCCATGCCCAGGGTGATGCCGGTGTCCTCAATGGTGTGGTGGCTGTCCACAAACAGGTCGCCCTCACACTGCACGGTCAGATCGAACAGTCCGTGACGGGCAAAACCATCCAGCATGTGGTCAAAGAACCCGATGCCGGTGTGCAGATCGGCACGCCCCGTTCCGTCCAGATCGATGGTCACGGTCACACGGGTCTCCCGGGTCTGACGGGTCACCGTTGCCGAACGTCCCATATCCATCCCTCCTTATTCTTGGCTGGCCGCCTCCTTTTTTCGTGCCGGGTCGGGCCAGCGGGTGCCGGGCACAAAGTAATCGGCAAATTTGGTGGGCAGTTCCTGTCCCAGGCGGGTTACCCCGCCGTACAGGTGTCTGGAACAAACCGCCCGCACCTGGTCGGCATTCTTGTCGGCAATGGCCTGCAACAGCGCATCGTGCTCTGTCACGATCTCCGCAAAGTTGCGGGCCTCCACCAGATCCAGCATCCGGAACCGGGAATAGCTGTTCTGGTTGGTCTGGATCAGGTTCCACAGCTGGTCCTTTCCGGTGGCGGTGAACCAGTATTCATGCAGGCAGCTGTCCAGATGGTAAAACATCTCCGGGGTAGGGTTGGGCTGGGCACTCAGGCGGCGCAGCGCGTTGTTGCGTCCCTTGAGCTGCTCCATCTCCTCGGGGGTGCACAGTTCGCAGAAATCCAGCAGCACCGCCGTCTCCACCGCCACCCGCAGATAGATCTGCTGGCTGATGGTATCAAAATCCAACCGGGTCACATGGGTGGATTTATAGGGAGTCACTTCGATCAATCCGGCAATGCGCAGTTCCTGGAGCACGCTGCGGATGGGGGTGCGGGACACCCCGAATTCCTCACACAGCGCGTTTTCCCGCAGTACAGCCCCGGGCTTGCGCTGTAAAGACATGATCTCATTGTACAATTGCTTGTAAATATCACGACTTGTATAATTTTGCGCCACAGCAACTAGCTCCTGTTTTCATATTGACACCTGTTAAGGTATAGTACAAAATATACCATTCCCGTGCGGCATCGTCAACCCAGAGGACCTTGTGGAGGGCCGCCTCGCAATTTTCGCATACTGTTTACGATTTGGCAACACATTCAAAGACCCGCCGCGCTACAATAATGGAAACAGGGGCGTGGTGTCTGCGGGGCTGCCACGCCGAACCGGCATTGCGGGCCGGCTTTTTTCGGAAAGGAATTTATACGCAATGGGCAAGATCATCGGAATTGATTTGGGTACCACCAACAGCTGTGTGGCGGTGGTGGAGGGCGGCCGCCCGGTCGTCATTCCCAACAGTGAGGGCCAGCGCACCACGCCTTCGGTGGTGGCCTTTACCAAAACGGGAGAACGCCTGGTGGGGGACCCGGCCAAGCGCCAGGCTGTCACCAACGCTGCCCGGACCATCTGCAGCGTCAAGCGCAGGATGGGCAGTGATACCCGCATTCCCATTGACGGAAAATGCTATACCCCTCAGGAGGTCAGCGCCCTGATTTTGCAAAAACTGCGGGCGGATGCCGAAGCCTACCTGGGAGAACCGGTGACCGAGGCGGTCATTACTGTCCCGGCCTACTTCAACGATGCCCAGCGCCAGGCCACCAAGGACGCCGGGCGCATTGCCGGGCTGAATGTCCGGCGCATCATCAATGAACCAACCGCTGCAGCCCTGGCCTATGGGCTGGACAACGGCAAAGCCCAGACGGTCATGGTCTATGACCTGGGCGGCGGTACCTTTGATGTGTCCCTGATCCAGATCGGGGACGGAATTGTGCAGGTGCTGGCCACCTGCGGCGACAATCATCTGGGCGGGGACGATTTTGACGAACGCATCGCCAACTGGCTGATGGAAAACTTCCGCACCGAGCATGGCATCGACCTGCACAGTGACCCGGTGGCGGTCCAGCGCCTGCGGGAGGAGTCGGAGAAGGTCAAAAAGGAGCTTTCCAGTGCCCGCCAGGCCGAGATCAACCTGCCGTTCATTGCCACCACTTCCACCGGCCCGCTGCATCTGCAGACCACCCTGACCCGGGCCAAGTTTGATGAGCTGACCTCCGATCTGGTGGAGCGCACAGCCCTGCCGGTGAAAAACGCCCTGCGGGATGCGGGGCTGGCCGCCAATGATCTGGACCAGGTGCTGCTGGTGGGCGGTTCCACCCGCATTCCGGCGGTGCAGGCCAAGGTGCTGCGGATGGTGGATCTGGAACCTTCCAAAACCCTCAATCCCGACGAGTGCGTGGCCCTGGGAGCCGCTGTCCAGGGCGGACGGCTGGGGGGCGAGGTGCTGGCCAGCGGCGGCGAAAGTCTGCTGCTTATGGATGTGACTCCGCTGACCCTCTCCATCGAGACGGTGGGCGGGGTGGCCACCCACCTCATTGAGCGCAACTCCACCATTCCCACCCGTTTTTCCAAGATCTTTACCACCGCCGCTCCCTTCCAGTCCACTGTTGAAATCAAGGTGCTACAGGGAGAGCGGGAATTTGCCAAGGACAACAAGCTGCTGGGCACCTTCACCCTCAAGGGAATCAAGCGTGCCTGGGCCGGTGTGCCCCAGATCGAAGTGACCTTTGATATTGACGCCAACGGCATTGTGACGGTCAGCGCCAAGGATCTGGGCACCGGCAAGCAGCAGAGCATCACCATCACCGGAACCTCCAACCTTAGCGAGGAGGAAATCCAGCGAGCCATGCGGGACGCGGCCATGTACGCCGGTCAGGACAAGGAGCACAAGGCCGCCATTGAGGCGCTCAACGCAGCCGAAAGTGCACTTTACCGGGTGAACACGGCGCTGGGCAGCAAGGCGGGCAAGGCCCTGGACCGGGATAGTAAAAGCCGCATCAAGGAGGCGGAGAAGGCGCTGGAAAAGCAGATTCGCCGCAAGAAAGCCCAGACCATGTCCCCGGAGGAAACCCAGGCGGTGGTTACAGCCCGGGAAAATCTGGAGCAGGCAGCGGCTTCACTGCTGACCGCCTGGGAGACGGAACAGCGAACCGCCAAACAGCAATAAGAAATAAAAAGAGGCTTCCCTCTGCGGGAAGCCTTTTTTGTTTTTGGTTGTCTGCCGGTGGGGCAGGGGAGAACGCTCACAGATAGCTGGGCTCCTCCCGCCGCTGGCCGGCCAGGTCGGGACGGTCCAGCACCGCCCCGGCACCCAGGGCCACGCAGTCCAGGGGGGCTTCGGCAATATGCACCTCAATGCCAGTCTCGTTCTGGATCAGAGTATCCAGCCCGCGCAGCAGCGCGCCGCCCCCCGAGAGCATGATGCCCCGGTCGATGATATCGCTGGAAAGTTCCGGCGGCGTGCATTCCAGGGTATCCTTGATGGCGTCCACAATGCGAAGCAGGCACTCGCTCATGGCCTCCCGCACCTCCTCGGAGCGGATCAGGATATCCTTGGGCAGACCGTCCACCAGGTTGCGGCCCTTGATTTCCATGGAGGTTTCCGGGTCCTGGGGACAGGCGGAACCGATCTCCATCTTGATCTGCTCGGCGGTGCGCTCGCCCACCAGCAGGTTGTATTTCCGCTTGATGAAGGCGATAATGCTCTGGTCCAGGGCGTCGCCGGCACAGCGCACACTGCGGCTGGCCACAATGCCGGACAGGCTGATCACCGCCACCTCGGCGGTGCCGCCGCCGATATCCACGATCATGCTGCCGATGGGCTCGGTGGTGGGCAGTCCGGCACCGATGGCGGCGGCCATAGGCTCCTCGATCACCGTGACCTGTTTGGCACCCGCCCGCACGGCGGCCTGGCGCACGGCCCGGCGTTCCACCTCGGTCACGCCGGAGGGCACACAGATGACCACCCGGGGCCGGGCAAACAGACTTTTGCCGCAGGCCTGGCGGATGAAACTCTGAAGCATGGCAGCGGTGATGTCAAAATCGGCAATGACGCCGTCTTTCAAAGGGCGCACCGCCACGATGGACCCCGGCGCCCGGCCGATGACAGCTTTGGCCTCGTGGCCCACGCTGCGCACCCGCAGTTCGTCGGTGCGGGTATCCACCGCCACCACGCTGGGTTCCCGCATGATGATGCCGCGGCCTTTCATGTACACCAGGGTGTTGGCGGTGCCCAGGTCGATGCCGATATCTTTGGTAAACATGTTGTGCAGTCCCTCACTGATGCTGTGAAAAAATCGGGTCAGAAAATTTGCCATGATACTCTCCTTTGCGCCGGGTCCCCGGCACAAAGAGCGGTCACAGCGCCATGAACTGGCTCAGCAGCTGTGCCGTACGGTGGACGGGCAGGCCCATAATGTTGTAATAACATCCCTCAATACCGCTGCACCACAGCGCGGCATGCCCCTGAATCGCGTAGGCCCCGGCTTTGTCGTAGGGCTCCGGCGTGCGCACATACCGCAGCAGATCCTCCTCCGCAATGGGGGCAAAATGGACGCGGGATGTTTCCACGCAGTAGGCGGCGCGGCCCTTGCCGCAGACACAGACCCCCGTATGTACCAGATGGGTGTGGCCGGACAGGGCCCGCAGCATGCGGGCGGCATCGGCCTCATCCCGGGGCTTGCCGAACACCTCGCCCTCACATTCCACTACTGTGTCGCATCCCAGAACTACGTCATCCGGATGCTGTACTTCCACCGCCCGTGCTTTGGCGATGGCCAGAGCCTGGGCCAGATGAGCGGGACAGTCGGCGGCAATTTTGCTTTCGTCCACATCGCTGGCACAGACGGTGAAATCTCGGGTAATCAGGGCCAGCAGTTCCCGGCGACGGGGACTGCCGGAGGCAAGGATCAAAGGCATGGGATGTTTCCTTTCGTTGGCTATTATATAGCGCTGCCGGATAAAATTCTGACGAAATCTAGGGGCACAGGGGCCCAAAAGGGCCGGAGGTTCAACCCCGCCCGGTGGAGCCGAATCCGCCTTCTCCGCGGTCGGTGTCGCCCAGAGTCTCGGCAGGCGCAAACACGGCCTGCCATACCGGGGCAATGCACAGCTGGGCTACCCGCTCCCCGGGGGCGATGGTGTAAGCCTCGCTGCCCAGGTTCACCATGGGAACTTTCAGCTCCCCGCGGTAGTCGCTGTCCACCACGCCCACACCGTTGGCCATGCACAGCCCGTGCTTGATGGAAAGTCCGCTGCGGGCATAGACCAGGGCCACACATTCGGGGCCGGGCAGCTCAATGGCCAGCCCGGTGGGAACCAGCACCCGCTGCATGGGTTCCACGGTCAGCGGTGCCTCCAGCAGGGCGCACAGGTCGGCGGCTGCCGCACCGGCGGTGGCGTAGGCAGGGGCTTTGGCGGCGGGATTCAGCCGCTTGAATTTGACGGTCTTTCGTTCCATATTGTCTCCTTTTTCAAAAAAGGTTCAACCAGTATAGTATAAGCCACGGGTGAACTCGCTGTCAAATCCGCGGCCTGCCAGCAGCAGCTCCAAAATCTGGTGCACCCGGTCGGAAGCTTCCAGCGTAAAGGCTGCCAGGGCAAAGTCTGCGGGCAGTTCGCCCAGCCGGTCTCCCATGTACAGGGGGACCGGATTGTAGACGGTGCGGATACCGGCCATACCCGGCGCCGAACACTGAACCGGGAAATCCCGGCCCTTGCGGTCCCGCAGACTGCCGCTGCGGGAGCAACCCTTGCAATCCCGCACGTTGCGCAGCGGGCAGGCCCGGGTGAGCATCAGGGGCATATGCCCATAGCACAGAGCCGCGGTGGGCACGCCGGGGTCGATGAGCCGCATGGCGGGCAGAGGCGTTTCAGGGTGTACCAGCATTCCCAACAGGCCCAGCTCTTTCCAACGCCCGGCAGCCACCGGGTTGGTCACGTTCAGGCCCATGCCGCCGTACCGGGGCAGGGAAGTGGCATACCGCAGGTGGGCGGGGTTGTTCAGCACCACGCCCTTGAATCCCTGCCCCTCGCAGGCGGCCAGGGCGGCCTTTGCCGCCTCCTCGGCAGCGCCGAAGCAGACCCGGGGCAGTTCCAGCAGGGTGCGGGAACGCAGCTCCTCGGGCAGCTTTGCGGCCTGGTTCACCGGCAGGACCAGAAAAGCCAGTTTGTCCGTCAGGTCCACGGGAATCTGCTCCGCCCGCTCGAACCGGGCGGCCAGGGCAGGTACGCCGGGGCTGCGGGGTGTCCAGTCGGGCAGAGAACAGGGGTGCGCGGCTTTGGGAGCGGGGGCGCTGCGGAATTCCAGCAGCCGTTCCAGCGTCTCCCGGCGCAGCTCGTTCCATTCGCTGCCCGGCAAAAAGGCGGTGTGTGCTTCTTCCGGCAGCTCAATACTGCCCACACAGAAAGGGGTGCCGCCGGTCTTGGACAGAGCCCGGGCGATGGCCTCGCTCTGGTCCTTCTGGGCAGGCTGGGGCGGTGTGCGGCTCACAGCCCGGGCGGCGCGGCCTTCCGGGTCGGCAGCGGTCAGGACGACGCCCTCCGGCTGCACTTCCACCTGGAAAGTCACCGGAATCCGGGACAGTTCCCGGCGGAACAGCTCCCGGGCTTTGGGAGTGGCGGCCCGGGTGGCATCGGCGTCCGCCTGGGTGCGCACGCCGAACATGTTCTTGCCGTTGCGGCCCACGAAATACCCGTCGGTAAAGCCGGAACGGGAGAAGATATCCCGCAGGAGGGTTTCGTCGTAGGATTTGCCCTCCCGGGCTGCCCGGCAGGCAGTCACGGCGGCGGCTGCGTATTCGGGGGTACGCAGCCGCCCTTCGATTTTGACGCTGGCCACGCCGGCGTCCATGAGCTGTGCCATATACGGCACCAGATCCATATCCTTCAGGCTCAGATGGCAGGCGGTCCCGGGTTGACCGGGGCGCAGGCCGGGGGTGGCATCGAAAGGCAGACGGCAGGGCCCGGCACAGGCGCCGCGATTGCCACTGCGCCCGCCCAGAAAAGCGCTCATCATACACTGGCCGCTCACCGCCATGCACATGGCCCCGTGGATGAATACCTCCACCTCGATGGGGCTGGCCTTGACCACCGCCCGGATCTCCTCCAGAGAGAGCTCCCGGGCCAGGATCACCCGGTCATAGCCCATGGCAGCCGTCTGCCGGGCTCCCTCGGGGGTGTGAATGGTCATCTGGGTGGAGGCATGCAGATGGACTTCTGGTGCCATCTGCTTGACCAGGGCCGCCACCGCCAGATCGTCGGAGATCACCGCGTCGGCGCCGGCTTCGGCCACGGCGCGCACCGCATCGGCCAGGCCGGACAGCTCCGGCCCGAACACCAGAGTGTTCAGGGTCACATGGACCCGCACCCCCCGGGCATGACAAAAGCGCACGGCGTCACAGAGTTCCTCCGGCGTGAAGTTGCCGGCACTGCGCCGTGCGTTATATCCCGTCAGGCCCAGATAAACAGCATCAGCGCCGCTGAACACAGCGGCGCTGAGCATCTGTGCGTTTCCGGCCGGGGCCAGGATCTCCGGCCGCGGCATTTTCATGGACAGGCTCATCAGTTCAGCGCGGCGTCCCGCAGGTTCAGGCGGCGACGCAGATCATCCACCTGCTTGCGCAGGGCGTCATTTTCCCGGCGCAGCTCCTCGGCGGCCATCTTGGCGGAGGCGGCATCTTCCAGGTAATTCTTGATCTGGCGGCGCATGTTGTCGGCGCTGCCGCTGGCCTTTTCCAGCTCGTCACGGTAGCTCAGGGCAGTCATCACAGCGGCGGTGGTGATGGACACGGTGTTGGAGGAGGACATCAGCTCGTTCATGTCCAGGTTCAGCCGGTCGGCCAGATTCTGCATATAATCTTCGCTCTCGGTGGTAGCAATCACATAGCTGGAACCGCAGATATTCAAACGTACTTTCGAAGTAGGCATATATAAACTCCTTTGCAACATAAAATTTTGATGCACAAAATCTTTACCCTAAATCAGATTCTACGCTGGAATCACAGATATACTATATTATAGTATAAATTGTGCCGGAGAAAAAGCCCTTATCGCGGAAAAATGAAAAATTCACGCATTGGGGCAAAAACCCTTGCTAAAAGGGGAAAATTTTACTATAATAAAAATCAAGTGGTTTGCTAAACATGTGTCAAACCCCGGATTCAGTACCTCAATGCGGCCCGCCGGCCGGCTTTTGGCCCGGCAGGTGCGGCTTGGCAAAAAACGAGAAAATCTGTAAAAGGAGAGAGTCGTTTTGGTGAAATATACAGAAAAAGAGTTTGATAAGCTGCTCAAGGATACCCTGATGAGCGAATGCAACGTCACCCTTGACGTGGCCTCGGTGGACCAGATCTACCGCTGCATGGCCGCCATCGTGCGTCAGATCATGTCCGACCAGCAGAAGAAGTTCCAGGCCCGCACCCTGGGCGAAGGCAAAAAGCAGGTCTATTACCTGTGCATGGAGTTCCTGATGGGCCGCAGCCTGCGGACCAGCCTGTTCAACCTGGGCCTGAACAAGGTCGCCGAAGCCGTGCTGGAAAAGGCCGGCGTCAATATTGACAGCATCTACAACCAGGAACCGGATGCCGGCCTGGGCAACGGTGGTCTGGGCCGTCTGGCGGCCTGCTATCTGGACGGTATGGCCACCGACTGCATCCCCGGCACCGGCTACTCCATCCTGTATGAGTACGGCATCTTCAAGCAGAAGATCGTGGACGGCTGGCAGCAGGAAACCGCCGACAACTGGCTGCCCGGCGGTCAGGTGTGGATCAAGAGCCACCCCGACCAGGCTCAGGAGATCCGTTTTGACGGCCAGGCCATCGAGACCTGGGACGGCGGCTTCCATCATGTGAAGTACGAAAACTACAACAGCGTCATCGCCGTGCCCAACGATATGTACGTGGCCGGTTACGGCACGTCCGGTGTGGCCAAGCTGCGTCTGTGGCAGGCCAAGGCGCCCAGCTTCGATATGAGCAGCTTCAACGCCGGCAACTACAACAC